>NZ_WIRE01000004.1 GCF_009601165.1 Alcanivorax sediminis
ATCGCCGATGGTAGTGTGGGGTCTCCCCATGTGAGAGTAGGTCATCGTCAGGCTCTTAAATAAACAAAAGGCCCCCGTTGCTAACGCAACGGGGGCTTTTTGTTATTGGGGGTTGTGTGGAATGTGCGGGTTGAGGGTCGAGGAGTGAACCGCTGCTCGTCTCTGGCACTTCCACTAGCCTGGCGGGCTACACGCCCTCTGCCGTCGCCGTTAGCCATGCCGACCAGCACAGGAGTGCCGGCGCTAAAGTCACGGTATGCAAGGTTGGGCTGTTCCGGATGTTCGGAAGTTAGAAAGCGCTTGGTCGATACGCAGGACAGTGATGACCGCTGCCGGCTGACTCCTTGCGAGATGGTGGAGTTGTACCGGGGTGTGGGAAGTGACATGGTCGCCGCTGTGGTCTGAAAGCTGCGTTGCGTTCGTGAGCGAGTGACTCATTCTGCCCTGCGCGTCAGCACCCCAGTGCTCACTCTAATAGTGGGCTTTTCTCCGGCAAGTGGATCGCCAGCCTGTTCTGGATTACCTTGATGTCGAATCTTGTATCCTTTAGAGGTTCACCATCAAGATTGAAATGCATTGGGGAAGGGGTTTCGACGATGAGCTCGTTGACTCTGGCGCGAATGAATAGCCCTTTCTGCTCTGTGTCGTTCCTGCCACCACTGTCAAACAGCTCCCTGACGCCGGCGAGCAAATCCATGTTGGCCGGCAGGATAGCCACGTCCAGTAGGCCATCATTGATGAGGGCATCAGGACAAAGTTGTTGCCCCCCGCCCGCCTGGCGCCCATTGCCCAGACCTGCGGCAAGAAACTCGCCTTCCCACTCGAAATCGTTGCCACGGAAATGGCCTTTTGCTGACTGGATCTCGGTGAACTTGCTGATTCCGGTAAGAAAGTAGGCTGCGCCACCAAGCAGACTTTTCAAATCTTCAGACGTCTGGGTGGTGACTTCGGTGCCGAACCCTCCAGTCGCCATGTTGAGAAAATATTGATCATTAATCTGGACGCAATCGCATGGCACGGCGGGTTGATCGAGAAGATTCAGTGCGTCTTCCGGAGGCTCAGGAATGCCCGCCGCGGTTGCGAGATCGTTGGCGGTTCCCAGGGGGAGAATGGCAAGTCGGAGATCATTCCGGCCACTATTCATCATGGCGTTCAAGACATCTCTTACCGTGCCATCTCCACCTGCGGCAATAAAACTGCGGGATCCTGAATCGAGCCCCTCATTGACGTACCGTTCTACGTCCCCGGCTTCCCAGGTAACGCGAACAGCAATATCGGTACCCGCATTGCGCCGGGCCATGACCGCCCGACGCAATACTTCGTTGCTGGCCTGTTTGCCATGCAAGATTAACCAGTGCTCATTATTCACTGGCGATGACCGGTGGCTCTTCCGGCAGGTCAGCGGTTTCGGTCTTATTCTCTGTTACCGTCACATTGCGCTGCGCGGGGAATATCAGGGCGTCGTCGTTTTCCGGATTATCATCCAGTGCCTGACAGGTAAACGCTACTGTGTAGCTCCCTGCGGGAACAAAGCCGATTTCATAGGTGTAGCTATCTGTTTCTGCGTCATAGACCACATTGGCGGTAGTGACGGGGTTATTGCTGTCAGCCGGTTCACCCTGGGCGTCGAGATAAACATCTCCGGCAGTCGCGTCAGTGCCGCTGTAGAGGTAGACCGCATTACCCTCCAGTGTGTCGGCTTCCATTACAGAGGTGCAGCTGGCGTCCTCAATGAGTGCGTCAGAGATTGTGCCAGTGATGGCGCCTACGGTGCTGTTATCAACCATGCGAATGGCCGGGCGCAACAGGTAGTAATCCTTGTTGGTTGGCTTGGTGATGGCCCGGCGCAGGTCCACATCCAGAGTGAAGCTGACTTCACCGCCAACGGGCACCACAAAGCCGCTGACCAACTGAACATGACGGACTTTCTCGTTGCCACTCTGTTGTCCTGGCACATAGAGCGGATACTGGCCACTCATGTCATCTACAACGTAGGTGTTGTTGTCGCCACTGAGTACATGCAGGCGGATCCAGTTGTAGCGACCGGCCGGTACCTCAGTGGGGGGAAGGACCGCTGTCGACAGAGTGCCCTGCAGATCCAGCAGGTTGTCGACGATCAGTGGTTCATCGAGCTCAAGATAGATCCGCTCGCCATCGGCGGGTTTGAGGGAAATACCGGGAATGGTCAGATGAACCTGTTGCAGATCATCGGCAGGAGCGTCAGTCATGGAAAACGCGACTTCCCCTGTCTGGGGGGCGTTATTGCTGTCTGAGCTGCCGCCACAGGCACTGAGAAGAGCGGTGGCGGCCACAAGAGCGATGTACTGTTTCATTGGAATCTCCCTGTTTGTCATGGATTGATCCCAGCTTATCTGCGTGCGATGAAGATTTCGGCGACGGGCCGCAGGACTTTACAACTATTAACATGTGGATGCTCAAGAGTGTGTGCAAGCGCAACAATCCTGGCCCGGATTGCCTGGCTCTATCATTGCGATAGCGCAATAGAGTTTCTTGATGGCAGTGACGTTGATGATAATTGTTATCAACACCAAGAGGCGGTCATCATGGTCAAAACAGTCAGCTTTGCTGCAGTGCACTTTTCGGTCGCGTTTGCCGTTGTCTGGGCGATGACGGGTGATTGGAGGGTAGGTGGGCTTACGGCGCTGATTGAGCCCTGTATCAATACGGTGGCTTACCACTTCCATGAAAAAGTATGGAAGGGGCGCGACAAAGGGCAATCCCTGAACAAAATGGTCATGTCAGAGGATAAACTCAGTGTTTACTCGGCATAACCCGTTGGTTAAGCTTGCAGCAAGTATACATTTTCAGGGGTGGGTGTCAGGTGCAAAGTCGAAGCAGTGACATAGATGCAATTCGTCAAGTAGTGAATCAGGTGCTCGAAGTTCACGCTCGTGAGGAAGGTTCGCAGCGTTCCCAAGCGAGAGCCGAGATTCTTATTCACTCCATGCAGGTATTTGCTCAGCGAGGCTTGCAGCGCACCACTGTTCAGCATCTGCTGGATGCATCGGATGTGTCCCGGCGCACCTTCTACAAATACTTTCGCAACAAGATGGATGTGCTAGAAAGCATTTACAGGATCTTTGTGGACAACATGCTTTTGCACTTTCATAAGGAAGTGAAGCAAGCCGGTTCCGCTAACGACATTATCCGTAATACCACCAAGGTGTACTTTGAATACCATGTCAGCATGGGGCCGATCATCAAGTTGATGATGGAGGAGGCTCGCTCATCCACGTCGGCACTGGCTCCGCATCGCATGCGTGCCCAAAGCATCGCATCGGAAGTACTTACCGCCCAGATCAGCCGGTTTACCGGGAGGGATTACGATCCCCTGGTATTCCGTACCATGCTGTGGATGTTGGAGAACTACTCCTTGTACATCTTTGATGACGGCGGTTTTTCCCAGGAGCGCCTTGAGCAATGCCAGCGCGTGGCCATTGGTATTGCTGAATCTCTGGTGCTGGGTGAAGTCACTCCCGGCATGCTTGAGCGGCAAGCCGCGTCCTGAGCTGTAACTATTCCGGTTTGACGAATTTCAGTGTCATGCGATCGCTTTCGCCGATCGCCTGATAGGTTTCACGGTCCTGGTCACCCAGCCGTAATGTTGGAGGCAGGCTCCACACCCCGGCTGGATGGTTGGTCTGATCTTTTGGGTTGGCGTTAATTTCCGAGCGCGCTACCAGTTTGAAGCCCGCTTTTTCCGCCTGCTCAATAACATACCCCTCGCTCATGTAGCCTGTCTCGATCTGTCTGGACAGTGGCCGCACTTCGGGAGCTCTGTGTTCAACCACACCGAGAATGCCACCGGGTTTCAGCGCTTCAAAAAAACTGGCAAAAACAGCCTCCGCCTTACCGGCCTTGGCCCAGTTATGTACGTTGCGGAAGGTGAGCACCCTGTCCACAGTGCCGGCAGGTGCAATGGCTGTGTATGCGGGGGGATTCAGTGCCGTGATGCGGACGTGATCATAAACCTCAGGGTGGCTGGCGAGCTTTTCCTTAAAGCGGGTGACCGCGCGGCGAAAGAAGGCAATGTCACTGTCTTCAGGAAATTGAGCCGCGTAGTAAGTGCCGGACTCATAAAGGTAGGGGGCAAGCAGGCTGGTATACCATCCTCCCGCACCCGGCCAGATTTCCACCACCGTCATATTTTGCTGCACATCGAAGAACCGCAAGGTCTCAACAGGATGGCGGTAGATGTCACGGCTTTTTTCTTCAGCGCTGCGGTGTGGTGCATCCAGAAGAGCCTGGAGTGGGTCTGCGTGAAGTGAAGAAATATTCAGGCACAGTAGCAGGGCCAAAACAAAAGTGATTCGCATGATCTCGTCCTATCTGAGGCCGCGGATCAACACCTTCATGTAATCGGCGGCTTGTTCTTCCAGACTGCCTGAGCCTGTCAGCGCCCAGGTATAAGTGGTTCCAATCACCAGATTGACCATCATCAGGATGGTATCGCGTGTAGGCAAGGCTACAAAGTAGCCATCCTTGCGGAGTTCGTTGAAAAACGCCTCGGCCACCGGCAGGTTTTGCTCGATAAGAGCCAGATACTGGCGCTGGATGTCGCCCATGAAGTCACCCGCTTCCTGGATCAGCACCCGGCTAAAGGCCTGATTCTGTTCCAGATAGCGGGCCACCTTGCGACACAGGTTTTCCAGCCGCTGCAGTGGCGATACCACGCTCATCAGCTCGCACAAGACGATGTCGCGGATGTCGTTGAGGTTTTCTTCAACGATGGTGAGTAGCAGAGCTTCCTTGGAGGCGAAGAACTTGTAGATGGTGGCCTTGCCCACCGCCGCTTGTTCCGCGATGGTTTTCACCTCGGCGGTGCGGAAGCCTTCGCGGGCGAAGACCTCCTGGGCGGCAACGAGAATGCGGGCGCGGCGCGGGTCATCCATGACTCAATTCCTGTTTCCTGGTGATTACAGGTATTTGATCTTTTCGAGCTGTTCTTCCAGCTTGGCGAGCTGGGAACGATAGTCATCAAGCTTGGCCTTTTCCTTGTCGACCACGGCTTGCGGCGCCTTGTCGGCAAAGTTCGGGTTCTTCAGCTTGCCTTCTGCGCGGCCGACTTCTTTACGTAACTTGTCGATCTCCTTGCCAAGGCGCTCGATCTCCGCTTCCTTGTCAATCAGACCGGCCATGGGCACCAGTATCTCCATGTCGCCCACCAGCGCGGTGGCAGAGGCGGGAGCGGAATCTTCCGGCGTCAGCCAGGTAATGGATTCCAGTTTGGCCAACTTGCTGAGGAAGCGACGGTTGGCGTCCAGCAAGGCCTTGTCGCTGTCCTTGCCATTGTGCAGATACAGAGGTAGCTCTTTGCCCAGCGGGATGCCCATCTCGCCACGGATGTTTCGCACCGCCGTGATCACGCTCTTGATCCAGGCAATGCCGGTTTCGGCTTCGCTGTCGATCTGCTCCTGCTGGGCAGCCGGGAAGGGCTGCAGCATGATGGTGTCGCCCTGCTTGCCGGCCAGCGGCGCGATGCGCTGCCAGATCTCTTCACTGATGAAAGGCATGAAGGGGTGGGCCAGGCGCAGGATGGCTTCCAACACCCGCACCAACGTACGGCGGGTGCCACGCTTCTGGGCTTCGGAATAATCGTCGCTGTACAGCACGGGCTTGGACAATTCCAGGTACCAGTCGCAGTACTCGTTCCAGATGAACTCGTAAGCGGCGTGGCTGGCCACGTCGAAGCGGAAGCTGTCGAGGGCTTCGCTGACTTCCTGTTCGGCACGCTGCAGGGCTGAGATGATCCAGCGATCGGCGATGGACAGTTCCACGTCATCGTTGAGTCCGCAATCTTGACCCTCAGTGTTCATCATCACATAACGGGCTGCGTTCCAGATCTTGTTGCAGAAGTTCCGGTAGCCTTCGATGCGGCCCATGTCCCACTTGATGTCACGTCCGGTGGAGGCCAGCGACAGAAAAGTAAAACGCAGTGCATCGGTGCCGTAGGCGTTGATGCCGTCAGGGAAATCCTTGTGTGTACGCTTGGTGATCTGCTTTTCTTTCTGCGGTTGCATCAAGCCCTTGGTGCGCTTTTCCACCAGGTCTTCCAGCTTGATGCCGTCGATCATGTCCAGCGGGTCCAGCACGTTGCCCTTGGATTTGGACATCTTCTGGCCGTCGTTGTCACGTACCAAGCCATGTACATAGACCTTCTTGAAGGGCACTTCGCCGGTGAACTTGAGTGTCATCATGATCATTCGGGCAACCCAGAAGAAAATGATGTCGAAACCGGTGACCAGCACGTCGGTGGGGTGGAAGGTACGAAGGGCGTCGGTATCCTCCGGCCAGCCGAGAGTAGAGAAGGTCCACAGGGCGGAACTGAACCAGGTATCCAGTACGTCGTCGTCCTGGCTCAGGGGAATGTCGCCCAGGTTGTTGTCGGCGCGCACTTCTTCTTCGGTGCGGCCCACGTAGACATTGCCGTCGGCGTCGTACCAGGCCGGGATGCGGTGGCCCCACCACAGCTGACGGGAGATACACCAGTCCTGCAGGTCGCGCATCCAGGAGAAGTACATGTTTTCGTAGTTTTTGGGCACGAACTGGATGTCGCCATTTTCCACGGCGGCAATGGCCGGCTTGGCCAGTTCTTCCACGGCCACAAACCACTGATCCGTCAGGTAGGGCTCGATGATGACGCCGGAGCGGTCACCACGGGGCACCTGAAGGGTATGGTCGGCGACTTTTTCCAGCAGACCGAGGGCGTCCAGGTCGTCGACCACTTTCTTGCGGGCCTCGACGCGGTCGAGGCCTTGGTAGGCTTCCGGTACTTCGTCGTTCAATGCCGCATCGATGGTCAGGATGTTGATCATCGGCAGGTCGTGGCGCTTGCCCACTTCGTAATCGTTGAAGTCGTGGGCCGGGGTGATTTTCACGCAGCCGGAACCGAAGTCCGGGTCCACATAATCGTCGGCAATAATGGGGATGTCGCGGTCGGCCAGCGGCAGGCGAATGGTCTTGCCGATCATGTCCTTGTAGCGCGGATCTTCCGGGTGCACCGCCACAGCGGTATCGCCGAGCATGGTCTCGGGGCGAGTAGTGGCGACCACCAAATGGCCGGAGCCGTCGGACAGCGGATAGCGGAAGTGCCACATGTGGCCCTGTTCTTCCACGTTTTCCACTTCCAGATCAGAAATGGCGGTGTGCAGTTTCGGATCCCAGTTGACCAGGCGCTTGCCACGATAGATCAGGCCTTCCTTGTGCAGGCGCACGAACACTTCGCGCACGGCATTGGACAGGCCGTCATCCATGGTGAAGCGTTCACGGGTCCAGTCCACGCTGGCGCCCATGCGGCGCAGCTGACGGGTAATGGTGCCGCCGGATTCGCCTTTCCACTCCCAGACTTTCTCCAGGAATTTCTCCCGGCCCAGTTCGTGGCGGTTGGTGCCTTCGCCGGCCAGTTTGCGCTCTACTACCATCTGGGTGGCAATGCCGGCGTGGTCGGTACCCACTTGCCACAGGGTGTTGTGGCCTTGCATGCGACGGTAGCGCACCAGGGTGTCCATGATGGTGTCCTGGAAGGCGTGGCCCATGTGCAGGCTGCCGGTCACATTGGGTGGCGGGATCATGATGCAAAAAGAATCGCCCTGGCCGGAGGGTTTGAAGTGTCCTGCCTTTTCCCAGGTTTCGTACCAGGATTGCTCAATGCGATCGGGTTGGTAAGTCTTGTCCATGATCAGCGCCTGTTGCCTGAAGAGGTTGCCTGCAAAAATGAGGGCGAATTATAACGAAGCCGGGCGGCGACGTCGCGCCCTGAAGATGGGGAAGGGGGTGGCTCAGTTCTTGCGGCGCAGCGCGTCGCGCAGACGCAGGCGCAGGGCTTTTTCCAGCTTGGGCAGGGCTTCTTCGACGAGGCTGTCCACGATACGGTCGATCTCGGCACTGCCCAGTTGCTGTGCGGGGCGAGGTGCCGGTGATGGAGTTGGGGGTGTGGCGCCCGGGCTCAGGAAGGGGTTGGCTCGTTCGCTGGCCAGTTTGCGGATCTGGTCACTATCCAGTGCGCCACCGGTTTTTGTGGCGGCAGACGATTCCATATCATCAAGCAGGGACTGGATATCACCCAGTTCCCGAAGCAACGCCTGCTTGCGTGATTCGCGATCGTCGTTCATGCCTGTGATCCTGAAGGGGCGGCGATGGCTCAGCCCAGTTCGTGAGTGGTGACGGGGAATCCGCGCTCACGGTAAAACCGAAAGCGCTGGCGTCCGGCCTGTCTCTCATTGTCTGCCCCGCTGATCATTTCCGCCACCCTTTGGAAGCGAGAAGCGAAATCCGGCACTTGATCGGTCAGGTTGATCAGCACATCGTGATGTTCGCCGGGGTCCGGGCCGTGGCCCAGAATGACAGGGGCCTGACCTTCGCTATGCAGGGCGTGGGGCAGGAAGCCCGTCTTGGGAGATTGCCAGAAATCATGGTCCAGCTGACGTGCATGGGCCTCATTCTGGCAATGAACATAAACCAGACGGCCCTGTTTCAGGGCTTTGTCGGCAATGCGCCAGGCCAGGGCCTGACGCACACCGTCGCCAACCTTGCTGCTTAGATAGAATGTTACTTCGGTCATGAGAACGCTCGCACACAACACGCATCACGCAACACGCCTGAAGCGTGTCGCGTGGGGCGAGGCATATCAGGCCAGATCCATCAAATAGCGGGTCAGCATGGGAACCGGGCGGCCAGTGGCGCCCTTGCTCATGCCGCCACTGATCCAGGCGGTGCCGGCGATGTCCAGATGCGCCCATTTCACGTCCTTGGCGAAGCGGGACAGGAAGCAGGCCGCAGTGATGGAGCCTCCCTTGGGGCCGCCAATGTTTTGCATATCGGCGAAGGGGCTGTCCAGCTGGCTCTGGTATTCGTCCCACAGGGGCATGGGCCAGCCGCGATCGCCGGTGGCTTGTCCTGCATCGAGCAGGGCCTGACTGAGCGCGTCATCATTGGCGTAAACCGCCTGGGCGTGGGAGCCCAGTGCCACCACACACGCCCCGGTCAGCGTTGCGATGTCGATGACAGTGTGCGGTTTGTGCTTCTTCTGTACGTAGGTGAGGGCATCGCACAGTACCAGTCGGCCTTCGGCGTCGGTGTTGAGGATCTCCACCGTCTGACCTGACATTGTCTTGACGATGTCGCCGGGGCGGGAGGCACGGCCATCCGGCATGTTCTCGGCGGCGGCTACCACGGCAACCAGATGGATCGGCAGATCCAGCTCGCAGACCGTCTTGACGGTGCCAAACACGCTGGCGGCGCCGCCCATGTCATATTTCATTTCATCCATGTTGGCGCCGGGCTTCAGGGAGATGCCGCCGGTGTCAAACGTGATGCCTTTGCCAACCAGTGCCACCGGGCCCTGTTTGGTGGGCTTGGCACCTTTATATTCCATGACGATGATCTGGCCCTGGCGCTCGGAGCCCTTGGCTACGGCGATAAAGGCGCCCATGCCCATTTTCTCTGCCTGGGCCTGGCTGATGACTTTGACCGACAGCTTTTCATACTGCTTGGCCAGATCGCGGGCGACGCCACTGAGGTATTCGGGATAGCAGTCGTTGGGCGGAAGATTCCCCAGGTCGCGGGCCAGATTAACCCCGTCAGCGACGCCCTTGCCGGTCTTGTGCGCCTTGGTCAGCGCAGACTCTTTATCCGCATGCCAGAACGTCCATTTGGCCAGTTTATTGGCCGGGGCGGGCTTGCTGCGGTACTGATCGAAACGATAGCCACCTTCTTCTACCAGGCGGGCGCCTTCGCGAACCTGCCACTCCAGCGGTTGGGGCAGGGTGTCGTCCAGCAGCATCACTGCGTGCTTCACGGGCGCGGCGAGAATTGCTTTTACGATGGCTCGCAACAGGTTTTGCCACTGTTGGTCACTGGGCTGGCTGTCGCCAGTGCCGACCAGGAGAATGCGGTCAGCGGAGATGCCGGCAGGGTTGTGCACCCAGACGGTCTGACCCTTGCCGCCATTGAAGTCGCCCGCCTTGATCAGCGCGGTCAGCTGCTTGCCTGTTTCTTCAGGGAGTGCCGCGGGCAGGTCGTGTTTCTTGCCCATCGTCACAATCAGTGCATCCGCCTTTATCTTGTCCAGCGGGCGGTTTGTTGCTGCGAAATCCATGTTGTCTCCAATTCGGTGAGCTACTGCCAACATCACGAAATAGTGGGGCCTCTGCGCAGGAAACGCAATCGGGGGCGGGAAGCATTATCACCTTTGATGGCCTGTCAGTTACACTATGCCGAATTCTCCGCGGTCTCCGGTGTTGCGTGTTTGCCGGTGGCGGTTTTTTTCGAGCGGAGCGTACCCGTGCTGCAGGGAAGCCTGCCTTTATGAGCCGGGTACCTCTCATGCAGACAAGGACGAGTGGGCCGCCCCTTGATTCTTCATCGCTATATCAATCGACAACTCTTCATGACCACGGTCATGGTCACCTTTATTTTGGTGATGGTGCTGGTGAGTGGTCGTTTCATCAAATATCTGGCGGAAGCGGCGGCAGGTGAGATCGCTGCCGATGCGCTGTTCATGGTGATGGCATTCCGGATGCCGGAATTCCTGCAGATGATCGTTCCCCTCAGTCTGTATATCGGTCTGTTGCTGGTGCTTGGGCGCATGCACATGGATAACGAGATGGTCGTGCTGCAGGCTGGCGGCCAGGGCCATGGGCGGATTGTCCGCTCTCTGGTGGTGCCAGTACTGGTAGCCACGACGGTGGTGGGAATGTTTTCCCTGTATGTGACGCCCAGGGGGGATGCGGAAGTAACCCGTATCTTTGAAGAGCAGAAAGATCGCTCAGTGCTGGAGCTGCTTACGCCAGGGCGATTTCATGTGAAAGGTTCCCGTAATGCCCAACGTGCCACCTATGCCGAGCACCTTAATCGTGAAAAAGGGGTGCTCGAGAATGTGTTCGTGGCGGACGCCCGATTCGAGGGGCAGGGGGATGCCAATCGTCTGCTCACGGTGTGGGCGAAGAGTGGGAAGCTGGTGCTGGAAGATGGCATCAGCTATCTGCTGCTGACGGATGGTTTTCAATATCAGGGCAAACCCGGTCAGTTGAACTATCGTGAGATCGGTTTTGATGAGGCGCGGGTGCGCATCGGAGGCGAGAAATCAGATAGTCGCCCTCCGGAGGTGCGGGGACGTTCCACGCAGGAACTGGTGTCAGTGCGCAATGAAAACCAGGAGGCCATGGCAGAACTGCAATGGCGTATCTCGCTGATTCTGACTGTGCCGATCATGGCCCTGGCGGCGATTCCGCTGGCCAGGGTGAATCCGCGCCAGGGGCGCTTCTACCGACTGATACCTGCCGTGCTCGGTTACATGCTTTATGTGGGCATGCTGCTGGTGTGCCGCAGTGCCATTGAGGACCACCGGGGCGGGCCGTTGCCCTGGTATCTGCATATGGCCTGGATTCATCTGGTGGCCGCTATCACGGTGTTCCTGTTGTATTTCGGTGGGCGGATCTTCCGCAGGAGGGCCGCCGCATGACCTTGCTGAATCGCTATTTCTGGCGGGCCGTGCTGATACCCACCTTTGCCATTCTTGGCATCATCGTTGGGTTGGACTGCCTGTTTGGGTTTATCTATGAGCTGGAGGCCCTGCGCGGAGACTACCAGGTCTGGCAGGCGTTGCAGTTTATCCTGACCACCACGCCCCGGCGGGTCTATGAGTATCTGCCCATGGCTATCCTGCTGGGTACGCTGATTGGGCTGGGGCTGCTGGCCAATAGTGGTGAGCTGTCGGTGATCCGTGCTGCAGGGGTATCGACCTTGCGGGTCAGTTGGCTGGTGCTGCGCCCGGTATTGTTGATGATTGTCCTGTCCATTCCGCTGGGGGAGTATCTCACCCCCTACACGGAGCAGGTGGCCCAGAGTAATCGTTCCATGGCTGAAGGCGGTGGCGAAGCCTTGCGCTCCAAGTACGGCTACTGGCACCGGGAAGGAAAGGAGTTCATTCATATCAACGCGGTACAGCCGAACGGTGTGTTGTACGGCCTGACCCGCTACCGTTTCGATGAAGATCACAAGCTGCTGGAAACCCAGTTTGTTGAGCGCGCCATCTATCAGGGGGAGTTCTGGTCTCTGGAAGGGATCAGCGGTACCCGACTGACGGAAGAGCGTACCGAAACCTATCGCCAGGATAATGCGGAGTGGGAGACCCAGTTGACCCCGCAATTGCTCAGTATCGTGGTGCTCAAACCGGACAATCTGGCGCTGGCCAAATTGCTGGAATATACCACCTACCTGAAGAGGCAGGGCCTGGAAACCGCAGACTATATGCTCAGCTTCTGGCAGAAGCTGTTTATGCCCCTGGCCACCATCGGCATGGTCTTGATCGCGATCTCTTTCGTGTTTGGGCCCTTGCGGGAAGTGACGATGGGTTTGCGACTGACAGCAGGGATCGTTGCCGGCCTGATCTTCCATTACGGCCAGCAGTTCTTCGGCCAGCTGTCACTGGTTTTCCATACCGAGCCGCTGGTGGCGGCGGCTCTGCCGCCGGTGCTGTGCCTGATACTGGGCATCTGGCTGCTGCAGCGGGTGCGATAGGATGATCTGGCGGGGGCAGGGACGCACCCACAAGGGGCGGCGGGCAACCAATGAAGATGCTCTGGTGTGCCGTGACGGTGAGGGCCTGTGGGCGGTCATCGATGGCATGGGAGGGCATGAAGCTGGAGACCTGGCGGCGAGCATGGTGCGTGACAGCCTGGATTCTCTCTCTCTTGGCGGCGGGATCGCCCATCGCCTCGTCGCGGTCGAAACCGCGCTGCAAACCGTCAATCATGCCATTCGCCACCATGCTGCGATCAACATGCGCAGCAAGCCTATGGGCGCCACTGTGGTGGTGTTGCTGGTGTACCGGGGAGAGGCGGCGGTGATGTGGGCCGGTGACTCGCGCTTGTACCGCTACCACGACGATGCCATGGCCATGCTGACCCGTGACCATACCCCTGTGCAGGATTTGATGGATGCCGGCCAGCTTTCCGAGCAACAAGCCATGACCCACCCCCGCGCCAATGTGATTTACCAGGCCGTGGGCATTGGTGAAAAACTGCAGCTAGACCGAATCCGCTTTGAGCCGGACCCGCTGGCCCGTTTTCTGCTCACCAGCGATGGTATCCATTCGGTGCTGTCGGTAGAGGAGCTGGGCGCATTGATGCGCCACGGGGTGAGTGAGTCCGGTGTGCTCAAGGCGGCGCTGGACAGAGGCAGCAGGGATAATGTGACGGCATTAATTGTCGGTGCGGATCCGGAAGAATAACTGGAAAAGCCCGCGCGGGCTGGTATACTCGCGCCCCACTGCCAGAGTGGTGGAATTGGTAGACACGACGGATTCAAAATCCGTTGCCTTTGCGGGCGTGCCGGTTCAAGTCCGGCCTCTGGTACCAAACAATAAAAAAGCCCGCTTTTTGCGGGCTTTTTTATGTCCGATGCAGTGACGCCCAGGTTTCGGAGTCCATGATGAACGACTACGCCCCTCCCGCCGGTTTAATCAAACGCCTGATGGCGCTGGTCTATGATGGCTTCCTGATTATGGCCATGTGGTTTGTCACCGCGGGTATTTTTGTGGTGGTTTACCCGCATACCGGATTGCCCATGGAAGACATCAATGGCGTCACCCGAGCCTCGACTCATTACCTGCAAGTGATTCTGTTTCCTCTGCTGCTGTTGGAGACCTGGGCATTTTACGCCTGGTTCTGGATGCGTGGCGGGCAGACACTCGGGATGCGAGCCTGGCGATTGCAGGTGAGGGATTACCGTGGTGGCCCGGTGAAATTGTGGCAGACAGTTGCCCGCTTTGCGGCAGGGTGTGTGTCCTGGGCACTGTTTGGCGCCGGTTATCTGGTGGCGCTGGTGGAGCCGCATCAGACGTTGCATGACCGTTTGTCGGCAACGGCAACGGTGGTTCTGCCGAAGCAATCAAAGAAGCCCTGACACCCGCTTAGCGGGTTTGGGTGTTTTTTCCCCGCCAGATAGCAGGTATCCTTGCCGTCCCTTGAACTTCCGTGCCGGTACAGTACGTGAACGTCGACGATTTTGATTTTGAACTCCCCGATGGGCTGATTGCCCGCCATCCCCCCGTTGAGCGCCGTGATGCTCGCCTGCTGGCGTTGACCCGTGATGAATTGCGCCATCAGCAATTTCCGGATCTATTGGGACATGTGCGGCCGGGTGACCTGCTTGTCTTTAACGATACTCGAGTGATTCCTGCGCGCTTGTTTGGCCAGAAGGACAGTGGCGGCAAGGTCGAGGTGTTGATTGAGCGGGTAGTGGATGATCACGAGGCGCTGGCCCATGTGCGAGCCTCCAAATCGCCCAAGCCCGGCTCCTGGCTGCAGTTTGACCAGGGCGTGCGTGCCCAGGTGACTGGCCGCCGCGACGCCCTGTTTATTCTCCAGTTTCATGGTTGCGATACGTTGCTTGGGGCGCTCGAGCAGATTGGTCATGTGCCGTTGCCTCCTTATATCGACCGCCCGGATGAGGCCGGAGACATGGAGCGTTACCAGACGGTCTATGCCCGGGAGCCCGGTGCGGTCGCCGCTCCTACCGCAGGCCTGCACTTTGACGAGGCGATGCTGGCGGCACTGGAGCAGCACGGGGTTGATATTGGCTATGTGACGCTCCATGTAGGAGCAGGAACGTTTCAGCCGGTGCGGGTCGACAAGGTGGAAGACCACCACATGCACAGTGAGCGTTACCAGATCCCGGAATCGCTGGTGGAGCTGGTGGCAAAGACCCACGCCCGCGGAGGACGGATCGTGGCGGTGGGCACCACCGCACTGCGTGCGCTGGAGGCCGCCAGTCAATCCGGCAGCCTGCGGGCCGGTCAGGGGGAAACCGATATTTTCATCTATCCGGGTTACCAATTCCGGCTTGTGGAGTGTCTGCTGACCAATTTTCACCTGCCGAAATCGACCTTGCTGATGCTGATCAGCGCCTTTGCCGGTCGCGACCGGGTGATGGCGGCATATCAGGCCGCGATTGAGGCGCAGTATCGTTTCTTCAGCTACGGCGATGCGATGTTTATAGAAAGAATGCCGGAAGCTGGACGCCTGATGCCCGACGCTTCGGGTTCGGAGGGGGCATAAAGGTATGTTGCTTGCAGCAAGCGTGAAGGTTCCTGTTGTTTTTGTTTTTTCAGCGTCCGGCGTCAAGCGTCTGGCGTCAGGCGAGTAAATCCATGTCCCGAATGACCTTTCAGCTCAACACAACCGACGGCGCGGCGCGTCGGGGGCAGATTACCTTTCCGCGGGGCACCATTCAGACCCCGGCGTTCATGCCCGTGGGGACTTATGGCACGGTGAAGGGCATGCTGCCGAAAGATCTGGCCGATACTGGTGCCGAAATCTGTCTGGGCAATACCTTTCACCTGATGCTGCGCCCAGGCACGGAAGTGATCGAGGCCCATGGCTCGCTGCATGGGTTCATGCAGTGGGACAAGCCCATCCTGACCGACTCGGGCGGTTTTCAGGTGTTCAGCCTGGGTGAAATGCGCAAGATTTCCGAGCAGGGGGTCGTGTTCAAGAACCCCATCAATGGTGACAAGGTGGAGCTCACACCGGAGCGGGCCATGCAGGTACAGCGCTCTCTCGGCAGCGACATCTGCATGATCTTTGATGAGTGCACGCCGTTCCCGGCCACCGAGCAGCAGGCCCGTGATTCCATGGAGCTGTCGCTGCGTTGGGCACAGCGCTCCAAAGAGGCCCATGAGGGTAATGATGCGGCCTGTTTCGGTATCGTTCAGGGCGGCATGTACGACAACCTGCGCCGTGAGTCCCTTGCGGGTTTGGTGGAGATCGGATTTGACGGCTATGCCGTGGGTGGCCTCAGTGTGGGCGAACCCCAGGACGAAATGCTGCGCACTCTAGGCAATCTGACGCCGCACATGCCGGCAGATCGGCCCCGTTACCTGATGGGGGTGGGCAAGCCTGAGGATATCGTGGAAGCGGTGCGCCGGGGTGTGGACATGTTTGATTGTGTCATGCCCACCCGTAATGCACGCAATGGTCACCTGTTTACCTCGCAAGGGGTGATCAAGATCCGCAACGCCAAACATCGTCATGACCTTGCTCCACTGGAGCAAGGGTGTGACTGCTATACCTGCCAGCATTTCTCTCGCAGCTATCTGCATCATCTGGATCGCTGCAATGAAATGCTAGGCTCCCAGCTCAATACCATCCACAACTTGCGCTACTACCAGCGCCTGATGGCTGGATTGCGGGGGGCCATTGAAGGGGGTACATTGTCCGCCTTTGTGGACGACTTCTATGCCGCTCGGGGTGAACAAACCCCGGCGTTATGACTGTTTACTGGAGTAATCAATGAAAATCGCAATGCGTTCCCTGCTGGCTCTGCTGGCCTCTGCCCTGGTCTCTCCGGCATTTGCTGCGCCTGCAACACCGGCGGGTCCGGGTGGCGTCGAGCTGATCATGCTGGTCGTGATGATGGTCGTGTTTTATTTCTTCCTGATCCGTCCGCAGCAGAAGCGCGCCAAGGAGCACAAGAGCCTGGTGGAAAGCCTGAGCAAGGGTGATGAGGTCGTCACCAGTGGTGGCATCCTCGGCAAGATTGCCAAGGTCACGGATGAATTTGTGGTAGTGGAAATCAGCAACAACCTGGAAATCAAACTGCAAAAGCAGAGCATTCAGGCCACCTTGCCCAAAGGCACTATCAAGTCCATCTAAAAGAAGACTCAGCCCCGTCTTGCACGGGGCTTTTTCATTACACCGGACATAACCGGAATAAACACCGGAAAGAGCTATGACCCGCTATCCACGCTGGAAATTTTTCCTCCTTTTGGCCGCCCTGGTTGTTTGCGGTCTTTATGCATTGCCAAACCTTTATCCGGACGCTCCGGCCATTCAGATCAGTCACGCCGATGCAGGCGGTGAAGTCAACGAGATGACTCGCCAGCGCGTACTGAGCGCACTGGACACGGCCGGCCTCCAACATGGGCCCGGCGAAACGGTAGGGACTTCCCTTCTGGTGCGGCTCTCTGACACGGAAGCCCAGTTGCGCGCCAGAGAGCTGGCGTCCGAGACGCTGGGCGACAACTACGTGGTCGCGCTGAACCTGGCGGCAACCACGCCGGACTGGCTGCGCTCCATTGGTGCCAGCCCCATGAATCTGGGTCTCGACCTTCGTGGTGGGGTGCACTTCCTGCTGCAGGTGGATATGGATGCGGTGGTCTCCAGCCGTATGGAAGCCTGGGCTGGCAACGCCAAGTTGACCCTGCGTGATGCCGGTGTGCGTTACCGTAATGTGGATGTGGATGGCACTACGCTGACCGTCACCTTTGCCGATCAAGTTGCTGCGGATGCCGCCCGTGCACCGCTACGCCAGGCGCTGGACAAGTTCACCATGAAGCCTGCCGGGGACGGCCCGGAAACGGTGCTGGTCCTGAATGACAGCGCCCTCAAGGAAATGCAGGATTATGCGGTGGATCAGAACCGTACCGCCTTGAACAAGCGCGTCAACGAGCTGGGTGTGGCAGAAGCGGTCGTGCAGCGTCAGGGTGCGGATCGCATTGTGGTACAGCTGCCGGGTATTCAGGATGCCTCTCAGGCGCGCCGTATTCTTGGCCGTACAGCCACCCTGGAGTTCCGCCTGGTGGACAACGGTGTGTCTGCTGCGCGTCTGCGTACCGGTATGGCTCCTCCCGGGCTGGAGTTCTTCCCGTTCAAGGGGCAGGAAGGCCGCATTGTTGCACTGAACAAGTCCAAGATTGCTACCGGTGATCAGGTGATCGATGCGCGTATGGGTTTCGATCAGCAATCGGGTTCCCCGGAAGTGAACGTGACGCTGGATGCCGATGGCGCCAAACGGATGCAGCGCATTACCGGCAAGAACGTGGGTAACCCCATGGGCGTTTTGTTTATCGAAACCAAAACCGATGTGAAGAAGGTGGAAGGTGACGATGGCAAGATGATGGACAAAATGATCAGTACCACGGACAAGTACGTGATCAACGTGGCGACCATTCAGGATACCCTCGGCAGCCGCTTCCGTATTACCGGACTTGATAATCCTGCTGAAGCCTCTGAATTGGCCCTGCTGCTGAGAGCTGGCTCCCTGGCCGCACCGGTAAGTATTGTCGAAGAGCGCACCGTGGGGCCAAGCCTGGGTGCAGAGAATATCGAAGCGGGTCTCAAGTCCATGGCCCTGGGACTGGCGCTGGTGCTGGTATTCATGATCGCCTGGTACAAGCTGTTTGGCATCATCGCCAATGTGGCGCTACTGGGTAACCTGGTCATCATCATCGGTATCATGTCCCTTATCCCCGGCGCGACCCTGACCCTCCCGGGCATTGCCGGTATCGTTTTGACCGTCGGCATGGCGGTGGATGCCAACGTGCTGATCTTCGAGCGAATCAAGGAAGATCTGCGCCGTGGTCTCAATCCACGTCAGGCTATTGAAGAAGGGTATGCCCGTGCGTTCACGACCATTCTGGATGCCAATATCACCACCTTGATTGTGGCTGTCATCCTGTTTGCGGCGGGTACAGGCTCGGTACAGGGCTTCGCGGTGACACTGTTTATCGGCATTCTGACCTCCATGTTTACGGCTATCATCGGTACCCGTGCCATGGCGGAAATGATTTATGGTCGTGGTGCCCGGGCACCGGCGAAACTGAGTATTTAAGGCGGTGATGCGATGAGTAAAGCAACCATGAACATCAATTTTATGGGTGCCCGCAAACCGCTGGGTATCCTCTCCTTGTTGCTGGTGGTCGCCTCGGTGGTACTGCTGGTGACCCGAGGTCTTAACCTGGGCCTGGATTTTACAGGCGGCACCACTGTGGTAGTGAAAAGCCCGGTCGATGTGGAGCTGTCTCAGGCCCGTGCGGATCTGGCAGCATCCGGTTTCACTGATGCCGTGGTGCAGCATTACGGCTCACCCAAGGAAGTGAATGTGCGTGTAGCTCCCAAGGATGGGGCCAACGCGGATGAAGTCGGTTATGACGTTTTCGCTGCCTTGAAGCTGCACAATGAAGAGCTGGAACTACTGAAGGTGGAGTTCGTCGGTCCCCAGGTGGGCGATGAGTTGCGCGATGAGTCTGGTACCGCCATGTTGCTGGCGCTTGGCCTGATGATGATTTATGTCTGGTTCCGCTTTTCCAACAAGTTTGGCGTCGCTACGGTGGTCGCATTGTTCCATGATGTGATTATCGTGCTGGGTATCTTTTCTCTCGTGCAGTGGCCGTTCGACCTCACGGTACTGGCCGCGGTGCTGGCCTTGATCGGTTACTCGCTCAATGACTCGATTGTTGTGGCGGACCGTATCCGGGAAGATTTCCGCAATTCCCGCCAGAATGAACCTGAAAAAATTATCAATAGTGCGGTGAACGCGACCTTCAGCCGAACGATCAACACCTCCCTGACGACCTTGCTGGTGCTGGTGGCGTTGTATTTCTTTGGTGGCGAAGTGATGCGCGCCTTCTCCGAAGCGCTGTTGGTCGGCGTGTTTGTCGGTACCTATTCCTCGATCTATGTGGTCAGCAATATCCTGTTCATGATGAAAGTGAGCAAGGAAGACTTCCTGATTCCTGAGCCGGAAGAAATCGAGGAAATGCCATAAGAGCAGTTAACAGTGAAAAATTAATAGTTAACAGCGAAAACCAAAAAAGCCGCGATTCGTTCGCGGCTTTTTTGGTTTTGGGGTTTCTGTAGGACCCGCTTGCAGGCGATTGTTGTTGGGAGGTGTAAGTAGCGAGGTACGAGTAACGAGATTCGAAGAGGAAAAGCGGATTTTGATTTTCGTTACTCGCAACTCATTACTCGCTTCTGGTTCACGAGAAATTCTGCTTTTTCATCCACGGAATAATTCGTTCGAAGGCTTCCTCGATCTGGTCCAGTGAGGTGGAGTAGCTGATCCTTAACGCGCTTTTTCCAGCCTCCCCAAAGGTATCACCGGAGATGGTGCAGACGCCGGTTTCTCGTAGCATCTTCAAGGCCACATTGGCGCCGTCCACGCCTTCGGGGAGCGAGGGGAACAAATAGAAGGCGCCTTCCGGACGGTAGCCGGTGAGGTGCGGGGTTTGCTCCACCAGTTCCACCAAGCGGTTCCGGCGTTGCTGGTACTCTTCCACCATGCTGTCGATAAACTGGTTGCTGCCGCGCAGGGCCGCCACGCCAGCCCACTGGCAGGGGGTGTTGGCCACGGTAGTGGTGAACATGTGATAGCGGCGCAGTTTCTTGATGGCGCCCTGGCTGCCAATCAGCCAGCCTATCCGCATACCAGCCATGGAAAAGGTTTTGGAGAAGCTGCTGATCACCATGACATGGTCCAGATCTGAGCAGCAGGACAACACACTGGGGTATTCGCGGCCATCGTAGATCAGGTGGTCATACACCTCGTCACTGATCACATGGATGCCCCGGTAGGCAGCCTCCTCAACAATGGCTTCCACGGTTTCACGCGGGTAAATGGTGCCGGTAGGGTTGCTCGGCGAATTGAGCACCACCGCAAAGGTATTCGGTCCCATGGCATCGATCACTTCTTGGGGATCCAGCTGGTGATTGTTCTCTGCCCGCGTGGCGATGCTCTTTACCGTACCGCCATTCATGCGGATCAGCGGACCGTATAGCATGAATGACGGGTCCGGGACGATAAACTCCCGCCCCGGTGCGGAAGTAGCCGTGAGCGCCAGGTAAATCGCCTCGGTGGCGCCGGTGGTAATCATCAGATTTTCGGGGGAAAGCGCCCGGCCATAACGTTGACTGTAATAGTCTGATAGCGCCTCCAGGAGCTCTGGCAGGCCGGCATCCATGGTGTAGCCGGTTTGTCCTGCATTCAGGGCATCGACGCCGGCCTGGATCACGTGGCTTGGCGGCTTGAAATCCGGCTGGCCGATGGACAGGTGGATCACATCCTCCATGTCCGCCGCCAGATTCACCATGCGACGAATGCCGGGGACCGGAATGGTAAGCAACGCCGGATTCCAGATCGGGTCTTCGCTTTCGTAGAAATCCGTGTCCAGATTGATATTGCCCATTCTGTTCTCCTTTCCTGAAAAACCCTGTGCGCGAGAGCGTGAGTTGGGGTGCCAAACTCGTTACTTGCTTCTTTCCAAGGTTATCGCGGTGCTGACGAGGTAACCGCGATAATGGTTTATTCCTGCAGCATTGGCGGCAGGTGCACGAAGGGTTGTGCCTGTTCGAAGGCATGGCCGGCAGCCAGTACCCGGGCGTCATCAAATCGGGCGCCGACAATCTGCAACCCCATGGGTAACCCGTTGCTGTTCAGCCCCATGGGCACGGACAGGGCGGGTTGGCCCGTCATGTTGAAGGGGTAGGTAAAGGGCGTCCATGTGGGCCAGCGGGTGCTGGGCCAGTCCTTCGGCACTTCGCGATTGGTATCAAACGCCTCCAGCGGAAGGGTGGGGGTGATCAACAGGTCAAACTTGGTATGGAACACCGCCATTCGCTCGCTCACCGCCATGCGTTCATTCATGGCCCCCAGATAGTCCAGCATGCTGAGTTTCTCCGCCTTGCTGGCCACTTCCACCAGAGCCGGATCCATCAGGCTGCGTTGACGGTCGCCCAGGTCGCGCATGGCATTGGCGGCACCGCTGTAGAACAGGTGGCTGAAGGCGGCTAGCGGGTTGCTGAAGCCGGGATCCGCTTCGCTCACGACTGCGCCGAGTGCTTCGAAAACCTTGGCGGCCTCTTTGAAGGCCTTGTCGATTTCGGGGGCCACATCCACGTAGCCCAGGTTTGGGCTCATGGCAATCTTGAGCCCTTTCATGGGCTGGTGCAGTTCATGCACATAATCGATACGGCGGCGTGGCGCCGCGAGGCTGTCACGTGGGTCTGCTTCCGTCAGCACGTTCATCATCAGCGCCGCGTCGGCCACGGTGCGAGTCATGGGGCCGGCATGGGCCAGTGTGCCAAAGGGGCTGGCAGGCCAGTGCGGGACTTCGCTGAAGGTGGGTTTATGGCCAACAATGCCACAGAAGCCAGCAGGGATGCGGATGGAGCCACCGGCATCGGTGCCCAGGGCCAGTGGGGCCATGCCTGCGGCCACTGCGGCGGAGCTGCCGCCACTGCTGCCACCGGCGGTCTTGCTCGGGTCCCAGGGGTTATTGGTGTGGCCGCACAGGGGGCTGTCGGTGATCCCTTTCCAGCCGAACTCGGGGGTAGTCGTCTTGCCAAGAGGAACATAGCCATGCCGCTCCAGAGCGGCCACGGCCGGGGACCGCTTGTTCATTGTCGATTCTGGATCAATGGTTTTGGAGCCCTTTACAGTGGGCCACATGGGTGTAAGGAACACATCCTTGACTGCGACAGGTACGCCATCCAGCAAGCCTTCCGATGTCCCATCCTGGTATCGCTGCTCGGATTCCCGGGCCCAGTGGAGGGTGGTCTCCCGGTCGATCAGGCACCAGGCATTCAAGGTGTCGTCGTGCTTTTCAATATGGTCCAGCAGGCTGGAACAGACTTCCACCGGCGATAGCGCACCGGTCTGGTAAGCGGCTTTGAGCGCCTGGGCACTCATGGTCAATAGTTCCTTGCTCATCGGCATCCTCCTGGTTCGATACAAACCCTGGTTGCGAGAGCCGGAGATGCTGACGTGTCAGGCGTCCGGCGTCGGGCCTCCAGCATTACTTACATATCCATGTTCCTTGCTGACAGGGTTCACGAGCGGTTCCCCCTTTTGCCAGCGTTGAAAATTATCGGCAAATTGTTGGCCCAGAGCTGTTCGCCAACCGATAAAATCGCCGGCCATGTGAGCCGAGATCATCACGTTGGGCTGGTCCCACAAGGGGTGATCGGCAGGCAGTGGTTCTTCCTCAAAGACGTCCATTGCTGCGCCACCCAGTCGCCCACTTCGCAGCGCAGCAAGCAGGGCCTCGGTCTGCACAATAGGACCGCGGCCTACATTCACCAGGGTCGCGCCAGGCTTCATTCGCAGGAACTGGTCGGCATCAAACAAACCTTCGGTGTCCGGAGTCAGTGGCGCGGTAATAATGACGGCGTCCGCGTCCGGGAGCAGCGTGGGTAGATCCTGTTGGGCATAGACTTTTTCAAAGGCTGAATCTTCACGGGCATGACGTGCTGTTCCACTCACCCGGACACCCAGAGCCCCCAGCAGGGTTGCGACCTCTCGGCCGATGGAGCCGGCACCGACCACCACGACCCGGCTGCCGCGAAGCAAGCCTGTCTCCCTGTGTTGCCAGCGATGCTCCTTCATCAATGCAAGATTGGTGAGGGTATCCTTGGTAAACATCAGTAGGGCGCCCAACACATATTCGGCAATGCCACGATCAAAGATGCCACGGGCATTGGTGACGACAATATCGCTGTGACGAATCGGGTCGATCATGAGGGCATCAACTCCGGCACTGGTGGCATGTACCCAACGAACCGGGCAATTGTTTGGCCAGACGTCGGCCAGCATCCCGGTACGAAAATCGGTTACCACCAGGATGTCGGTCACCGGCAACGCCGCTTCCAGCTCAGACCTTGTTCGGGCCTCACGCACCTCGGCCTGGCCGGAGAGCGAGTCCAGGCCTGGCAGGCTGGGTTCGTCTTCGGCGAGCAGGACGGTGATGGTGGGTTGTGTCATTGGGGCTCCTTGATTTTAGTTGCAAGTTTCAAGTTGAAAGTTGCAACGCGGATTAATGTTGATGGACTGTTTTGGCTTTGAGTCCGCGACCAGATCTTGAGCGCGGGTATGGAGCCTGAAATCCAGAAACGTCTTCACCGCGTTGCAACTTGAAACTTGTAACTTGCAACTCAGGTTTCTTTTAATGCGGCTTCGAAAAGCGCGACCGCCTGTTCGATTTCCGCTTCGGTGACGGTCAGGGGCGGCAGCCATCGCACCACTTGTCCCTGGCTGCCGCAGCGCAGCATCAGCATGCCGTTTTGTTCACAGTGTTTGAGAATACGCGCAGCCCGATCGCCGTCGGGAGTATGGGGGGCGCTGACCATTTCCACGCCCAGCATCAGGCCGGCGCCGCGTATTTCGTCGATGCAATCATGCTCTTTTTGCAAACCTTCAAGGTGGTCTCGCAGTTGGGCGCCCAGCTTTTCGGCGCGAGCCACCAACTGTTCTTCCTCAATCACGTCCAGCGTTGCCAGCGCCGCCGCACAGGCAACCGCATTGGCACCATAGGTGCCACCCTGCGATCCGGGATAGCCGTGATTCATGAGCTCCTTGCTGGCGGCAATCGCCGATAGGGGGTAGCCGCTGGCGAGCCCCTTGGCAGTAATGATCATGTCCGGTTTTACGCCATAGTGTTCATGGCTCCAGAACTTTCCGGTGCGACCATAGCCGGCCTGAATTTCATCAGCGATCAACAGGATGCCGTGTTTATCGCAGCGCTCTCGCAAGCCTTTCATGAAGGCTTCAGTCGCGGGGTAATAACCGTACTCTCCCTGAACGGGCTCGATGATCATGGCGGCGGTGTCTGCCGGATTGCACTCGGTGGCAAAGATATGATCCAGCTCATGCAGGCAGGCCGCGACGCACTCGTCCATGTCCTGGTTGTAGCGATAGGCATGGGGGAACGGGGCAATGCTGACCCCGGCCATCAGTGGCTGCCAACCGGTTCTGACCTTGCTGGTCGAGGTGGTCAGCGAGGCGGCGGCGAGGGTGCGACCGTGGAAGCCGCCGCGAAAGGCAATCAGGTTGGTGCGCCCGGTGGCCTGTCTTGCCAGCCGCACTGCCGCTTCAACGGATTCGCTCCCTGAGTTGGAAAAGGCGACCGCATCCAGTCCTTGTGGAAGGTGGTTATAGAGGCGATCGGTGAGCGCCAGCATGTTGGGATGAGTGACAGTGGCGTACTGGGCGTGAACCAGCTTGGCGACTTGCTCCTGGGCTGCTGCTACCACTTTGGGGTGGCAGTGCCCGGTGGCGGTGACACCGATGCCGGAAGTGAAGTCCAGCCAGCGGTTGCCGTCGTGGTCATAGAGCCAGCTACCTTCGCCGCGCTCCGCACATATGCCGCTGGACTGTACCAGCAGGGGGGACAGATGACTCATGGCGCCTCCTTTCTGTCGCGCTTTGGCGGCGGGGTTATCCCGCAGCCAGTCGTTGACTCAGTCGTTGCCCGGTTTCTCTTGTTCCCGAGAAAGCGTGTTTCATATCTTCTGCAATCAGGTCATGCAGATGTTGTGCCGCATTGCCGATGGCCGGGTGTTTCGGGGCCAGATGATCAAGCAGCATGGCCAGGCTCATGAGGGTGGCTCTGGGGTCGGCCATATTGCGCCCGGCAATGTCCGGTGCGCTGCCATGAACCGGTTCGAACAGCCCGGGAATACGCTCGTCAGCCGGATTGAGATTGGCAGAGGGCGCCAGCCCCGGGCCGCCGCACAGTACCGCGGCCAGATCGGTCAGGATGTCACCGTGCAGGTTGCTCGCCACCACCACGTCGAAGCGCCAGGGGCACTGCACGAACTTCATGCACGCCGCATCCACCAGTTCATGATGGGTATCCACATCGGGGTACTCCTCGGCAATACGGACAAACGTCTCGGTATAGAGGTCACCCCAGAAGGGTTGTGCGTTGCGCTTGGTGATCAGACAAACCTGAGCGGTTTTTTCCTTGCCAAAGAGTCGTGTGCTGCCTCTCAATGTGGCGCGTTGTCGGGCACGCTCGAAGGCATGGCGAATCAATCGCTCTGTCGCACCAGCAGTGAACACTTCCACTTGAGTGGCCACTTCGCTGGGGGTGCCAGCGCGGAGGCGACCGCCCTGGTTGCTGTACTCTCCTTCGCTGTTTTCGCGGATCACCAGCATGTCCACATTGCAGGCACGTTCATCGGCGAGATACTGCGGTGCGCCAGGCAGCCACCGGGCAGGGCGTTCACAGGCCCACAGGTTAAGCCGCTTGCGCAACGCCAACAGCGGTGCAAGTGAAACACTGTCAGAAAGCAAATAGCGCTGCGGATCATCAATGGGGCCTGGGTCTCCCAGTGCTCCGAGCAGGATGGCATCGAACGCGCGCAATTGTGCCACCCCATCCCCAGGCATCATCTCGCCATGTTGCCGATGCCATTCATGGGATGGCCACTGAAACGTCGTCGCTTCTATCGGTAACTGAAACCGTGACACCAGTTCTGCCAGAATTTCCGCCGCAACGGTCATGACTTCAGGGCCGATGCCGTCACCGGGAAGCAATGCGATCTTCAGCGTTTCGGTCATCCGCAACTCCTTTTCAAGCCACAAGCCTCAAGCTACAAGCTGCAACACGGGACAGGTATGAGCAATCTGCTTAGTCCTGAGCCCGCGACTCATGGGGGATAGCGCGGATCTAATGCCTTTCAGTGTTAACTGAACTTTCCTCGCGTTGTAGCTTGCGGCTTGTAGCGTTAATTCCCCATACACAGGTATTTCTCTTCCAGATACTCATCCATACCCTGATGAGAACCCTCCCGGCCAAGGCCGGATTCCTTTACCCCGCCGAACGGTGCGGCGGCATTGGAGATGATGCCTTCATTGACGCCGACCATGCCGCTTTCCAGTGCCTCGGCTACGCGCCAGCAGCGATGAATGTTGTCGCTGTAGAAGTAGGCGGCCAGTCCGTAAGGCGTGTCGTTGGCGATGCGAATAGCGTCCTCTTCACTCTTGAAACTGATCACAGCGGCCAGCGGGCCGAAGGTTTCTTCGAGGCAAAGTTGTGCATCCGTTGTGACACCGGTTATCAGGGTGGGCTGTACAAAGCTGCCGCCTTTCTCGTGGCGTTGTCCGCCGGTGACGACGTTGGCGCCTTTGCCCAGTGCATCCTCAATGTGCTCGATGACCTTGTCAGCGGCACTGCGGTTGATCAGTGCTGCCTGGGTAACGCCTTCTTCAAGGCCATCGCCAATTTTCATGGCTTCGATGGCATTCTTGAGCTTTTCCACAAACGCATCATGAACGCTGTCCTGTACCAGGAAGCGGTTCACGCACACACACGTCTGCCCGGTGTTGCGGAACTTGCTGGCCATGGCGCCTTCCACGGCCTTGTCCAGATCGGCGTCGTCAAACACGATGAAAGGGGCGTTACCGCCCAATTCCAGCGACACCTTCTGAATATGTTTTGCGCACTGGGCCATCAGTTTACTGCCCACTTCAGTGGAGCCGGTAAAGCTCAGCTTTCGCACCACCGCTGAGTCGGTCAGTGCGTTTGAAATCGCACCTGCGCTGCCGGTGATCACATTGAAGACGCCGGCGGGAATGCCTGCGCGCTCTGCCAATACCGCGAGCGCCAGCGCGGAATAAGGCGTCGCACTGGCAGGTTTGACCACCATGGTGCAGCCGGCGGCGAGTGCGGCACCTGCCTTGCGTGTGATCATGGAGGAGGGGAAGTTCCATGGGGTGATGGCCGCGGTAACCCCGATGGGTTGCTTGATCACCACAATGCGCTGGCCGGGTTTGGCGCCGGGGATGGTGTCGCCATAGGCGCGTCGGGCTTCTTCAGAAAACCATTTCAGGAAGGACGCAGCGTAGGCGATCTCGCCTTTGGCTTCTGCCAATGGCTTGCCCTGTTCGAGCGTCATCAACCGGCCGAGATCGTCCTGGTGTTGCATCATCAGGTCGTGCCAGGTTTCCAGCAGGCTGGCGCGTTCGGCGGCGGTCTTGTCACGCCAGGCGGGGAAGGCGGCGTGGGCGGCATCGATGGCCCGGTTGGTTTCCGCTTCGCCCATTCGTGGCGCACTACCCAGCACCTGCTCGGTGGCAGGGTTATCAACCTGGAGGGTGCCGCCGTCGTCAGCATCGCACCATTGTCCGTTGATGTAGCACTGCTCACGGAAAAGTGCCTGATCCGATAACTTCACTGAGGTCATTCCGGGTCTCCTGGCCAACGAGTCAGTCTTTCACGCTAGCAAAGGAGGCACAGATGTCCATGCCGAATTACAAAAATCGGTTTGGGGTCTAAGGAAATAGTGCGACACGCATCACGGACCAGAGAATGACGCGGATCGGCTTCGGCGTGGACGTAGGGGGAGAGAGGCCGCGATTCACCGGGGCAGTGCAAGGCAATGGGGACGCGGCTCAAGTGGTGTCAGTGGGCACCAGGCTTGGGCCGCGTCGCAGCCGGAAGCGAGTAGCTCCTGGCTGTCTTTATCTGCGCAAGCCTTCCGTCAGATGCGGTTTGATTTTCTGTAGCAGGCCCTTGAAGACTTTCGGGCTGCCGGCGACGACGCCACCACTTTCCAGGAATTTATGACCACCGCTCAGGTCACCGACCAGACCCCCGGCTTCGGTAATCAGCAGGGCGCCTGCCGCCAGGTCCCACTCGGCCAGGCCGAATTCGAAGAAGCCATCCAGGCGACCAGCAGCCAGCCAGGCCAGGTCCAGTGCGGCAGAGCCGGGGCGACGCAGACCGGCGGTGCTGGCGGCGATATCGGCGAACATGCCCAGATAGGCATCCATGAACGGCGCTTGCTCCTTGCGGAACGGGAAGCCGGTGCCGATCAGGCACCCTTCCAGCCCGGGACGATTGGTGCAACGAATACGGCGACCGTTAAGCGCGGCGCCTCGACCACGGCTGGCGGTAAACTCTTCATCGCGATTGGGATCGTAGATGACCGCATGTTCCAGCTTGCCCCTGTACTTGAGGGCAATGGAGACACAGAACTGGGGGAAGCCATGAATGAAGTTGGTGGTGCCATCCAGGGGATCAATCACCCACTGGTAGTCGGCGCCTTCGCCCTTTCCGGCAATGATGCCGGATTCCTCGGCGAGGATGCCGTGGTCGGGATAGGCCTTCAGGATGGTTTCGATGATGCGTTTTTCAGCCGCGCGATCCACTTCGGTGACGAAGTCGTTCATGCCTTTCTTGGTGACAGAAACCGGATCACTGCTTTCCGCAGCGCGTCGAATCAGGTTACCCGCGGAACGGGCGGCTCGCAGGGCGATATTCACTTGCGGCGCATGCATGCGTCTGTCCTCAAAAAAGTCATTAGGGCTGTCAAAGAACGCCGGTAGACAGGGCGAGACCCTGACCGGGGCGCGGATTGTAGCAGAGCTCGGGCGTTCTGGGCAGCGCTCATGATAACATTGCCATCTTTTACGACCAGACCTCTGTACAGGAACGCTGATGCTGGAAAATGTGCGTATCGTGATGGTGGAAACCTCCCATCCCGGCAATATCGGGGCGGCCGCCAGGGCCATGAAGACCATGGGGCTGTCGGACCTGCGTCTGGTGCAGCCGCAGGCCTATCCCAGTGTGGAAGCCACTGCCCGCGCCTCCGGGGCGGGGGATGTCCTGGAAGCGGCCCAGGTGTGCCAGAGTGTGGATGAGGCGCTGGAAGGAGCAACGCTGGTGATTGGCACCAGTGCCCGTCAGCGCCGCATTCCCTGGCCCTGCCTGACGCCCCGTCAGCTGGCAGCCCAGCTGTCCCATGAGCCGGATGAAACCCGCATTGCGGTACTGTTCGGTCGTGAGGACCGCGGGCTGACCAATGATGAGCTGCGTCGTTGCAACTTGCATGTCAGCGTGCCGACCAACCCGGAGTACGGGGTGCTGAATGTGGCGTCGGCGGTGCAGCTGATCAGCTATGAGTTGCGGCTGGCATTACTCGGTGAGGATTTCGATCTTGAGGCATCCCGCTCCCGTCGAGAGGCGATGCCGTTGCCGGAGATGTTCTGGGATGAGCCGCTGGCCACCAATGAGGCGGTATCCGGATTCCTGGATCATCTCGAGAAAGTCATGGAACAGAGCGGCTTCCTCAATCCAGAGCAGCCTGGCCAGGTGATGACCCGCATGCGGCGTTTGTTTATGCGTGCCCGACCGGACAAAATGGAAATGAGCATTTTGCGGGGTGTGCTGGTGGCGCTGGAGAAGAAAATGAAGGGTGATGGCCAACCGTAACAGGGCGGGTAGTGCTGCATCCAACTGGGCCGTCGGTCCGAGAAGAGGTTTGTATGTTTGATCGAGTACGCGAGGACATCGCGTCGGTGTTCCATCGGGACCCGGCGGCACGTAACACGCTGGAAGTGTTGCTCAATTATCCGGGCCTGCATGCGGTGCTGTTTCACCGCCTGGCCCATGCTCTCTGGCGTCGCAATTTCAAGCAGCTGGCACGTTTCATCTCCACGTTTTCGCGTTGGCTCACGGGTATTGAAATTCACCCAGGTGCGCAGATCGGTCGTCGCTTTTTCATCGACCATGGAATGGGCGTGGTGATTGGTGAAACCGCTGAGATTGGCGATGATGTGACGCTGTATCACGGAGTCACCCTCGGCGGCACCAGCTGGAGCAAGGGCAAGCGCCATCCGACCCTCGAAGATGGTGTGGTGGTGGGCGCCGGGGCCAAGGTGCTGGGGCCTTTCGTGGTCCACAAGAATGCCAAGATTGGTTCTAACTCCGTAGTCACCAAGGAGGTGCCGGAAGGCGCTACCGTGGTCGGGATTCCCGGTCGTGTTATCAGCAAGCCGATGACAGAAAAAGAAAAGACCCGCCAGGAGATGGCAGAGAAAATTGGTTTCCAGGCTTATGGTGTCAGTAACGACATGCCTGACCCGGTGGCCGAAGCCATCCACTTGTTGCTTGATCACATGCATGCAGTGGACAACAAGCTGGATCGGGTTTGCACCAATCTGAAGAAGCAGGGAATTCAGGGTTGCGATGAAAAGTTGCCGGAGCTGAAAGATGAGGACTTCGAGCCGGTGAATGCGGGCGGCACGGACTGAAAAACCAGTTAATAGTTAATAATGAATAATTATTAGCGAAAGCAAAAAGGCCGCACCCGGCAGGGTGCGGCCTTTTTTTGCGTGTTGCATGAGGCGTGTTGCGTGAAGCTGCTCTTACACGTTAAAGCGGAAGTGCACCACGTCGCCGTCCTTGACGATGTATTCCTTGCCTTCCAGGCGCCATTTGCCTGCATCCTTGGCACCGGACTCGCCATTGTGCTCAACGTAATCGTCATAGGCGGTCACTTCGGCGCGGATGAAGCCCTTCTCGAAGTCGGAGTGGATCACGCCGGCGGCCTGCGGGGCAGTGGCACCCACCTTCACTGTCCAGGCGCGAACTTCCTTCTTGCCAGCGGTGAAGTATGTCTGCAGGCCAAGCAGGCTGAAGCCGGCGCGGATCACGCGGTTCAGGCCAGGTTCGGCCATGCCCAGATCGGCGAGGAAGTCGGCTTTCTCTTCATCGTCCAGCTCGGCAATCTCGGACTCAATCTTGGCGCAGATGGGCACCACGGAAGCGTTTTCCTTTTCCGCCAGCTCGCGCACGGCATCCAGTAGGGCGTTATCCTCAAAGCCGCTCTCATCCACGTTGGCGATGTACATGGTGGGTTTAAGCGTCAGCAGGTTCAGACTCTTGAGGGTTTTTCGCTCGTCGTCGCTCAATTCCACGGAACGAGCGGGTTCACCTTCGTTCAGGGCGGGAAGCACCTTCTCGAGTACTGGCAACAGGCCCTTGGCATCCTTGTCCTGTCCCTTGGCGGCCTTGGTGGCACGCAGGAGGGCTTTCTCTACGGTGTCCAGATCGGCCAGGGCCAGTTCGGTGTTGATCACCGAGATATCGTCCAGTGGGGAGACCTTGCCGGATACGTGGATCACGTTTTCATCGTCAAAGCAGCGCACCACATGGGCGATGGCGTCGGTCTCACGGATGTTGGCCAGGAACTTGTTGCCCAGGCCTTCACCTTTGGAGGCACCTGCGACCAGGCCGGCAATATCCACGAACTCCATGGTGGCAGGCATGACCCGCTCGGGATTGACGATGGCGGAGAGCTTGTCCAGACGGGGGTCCGGCACGGGAACTACACCGGTGTTGGGTTCAATGGTGCAGAACGGGAAGTTCTCGGCATCAATCCCCGCCTTGGTGAGTGCGTTGAACAGGGTGGATTTGCCCACGTTGGGCAGACCGACGATACCGCATTTGAAACCCATGACAGACCTCCATAATTCGAGGGCGCAATGCTACTCAAGGCGGGCTGAAAAAGCGACCACCACAGGGCGGAAAGCGCGGTTGCTGGCGGGACGGGATCGGCAGGCGCTGTTGCCGATGTGCCGCGCAAGGACTGGGCTAGACTGACTCCAATCATGGCCGGTTGATGACATTATGGCGGATCGAATCCTCTACCAATTCCCGATATCCCACTACTGCGAGAAGACCCGTTGGCAGCTGGATTACAAGGGCCTGGATTTCCAGGTCAAGAACCTGCTGCCCGGGCCCCATCGGGTGCGTACCCGGTTGATGGCCCGGATCGACACCCTGCCAGTTCTCAGGGATGGTCGCCGTACGGTCGGGGACTCCACCAGGATCGCCTATTACCTGGAAAAGTATTATCCGCAGCGCGGCCTGCTGCCGGCAGCGCCGGACCAGCGGGCACGGGTGATTGAGCTGGAGCAGAAGTTCGACCGCCTGGGGGTGGATGTGCGTCGCTGGCTGTATGGTCAGATCATTGATCGCCCGGAAGTCATGCAGGCCATGCTCAACCCCTATGGGTTGCCGAGAGCGGTACAGTCCGTATTGACCCCGTTGACACGGGAAGGGGTAAGGCGTCTTTACCGGATTGAGCCCAAAGCGGTGATGCGTTCCGAGCAGCGGCTGGAAGAGGGCTTGCAGCTACTGGAGGATACCCTGAAGAAGGGTAATGGCCAGTACCTGGTCGGTGAGCGGCTGACACTGGCAGACATTGCTGCTGCCAGCTTGCTGGCCCCTTTGCTGAGCCCGCCAGGTACGCCCTGGGACATCTTCGATGAAGGCACCCTGAAACCCGCGCTGCAGGTGCAGCTTCAGAAGCTTCGGGAGCGGCCAGCAGGGCAATGGGTGCTGGCTCGGTATGCGGGCGATCGCTAATCATTTGTTTCGAGTTTCGAAAAGCGAAAAGATCAGTGCTTTGGGGGATTGGGTTTTCGAGACTCGTGACTCGAAACTCGCTTCTGATTCTAGGCTTTAAACCCGTTCAGCCTGTTCATGGCGGTATCAAGGTCACCACGGAGCAGGTCAGGCGTGTAGTACACGGCTTCGTCGATGGCGCGCTCAATCAGATCCCGGTCAGCTTTTGAGGGCTTGTTGAGCACGTGCGGGGTCACCAGTGCGGCAGAGCCGGGGTGGCCAATGCCAAGACGCAGGCGGTAGAAGTCGCGGCTGTTACCATGCTTGCTGATGATGTCGCGCAGACCGTTGTGACCGCCGTGGCCGCCACCGAGCTTGAAGCGGGCGGTGCCGGGGGGCAGGTCAAGCTCGTCATGGGCGACGAGAATCTGCGAAATGGGGATCTTGAAGAAATTGGCCAGAGCGGCGGTGGCTTGGCCGCTGCGATTCATGAAGGTGGTCGGTACCAGCAAGCGAATAGTTTCGCCTTCAAAGGTAAATGTGCCGGTAAGGCCGAAATACTTCTTGTCTTCGGAAAGGAAAACGCCCTGGCGGCGAGCCAGGGCGTCCACGAACCAGACGCCGGCGTTGTGGCGGGTGTCTTCATACTCGCGGCCTGGATTGCCCAGGCCCACGATCAGTCGAACAGGTTCCGCCACGGTGCGTCTTATTCTTCGCTGGCGGCTTCTTCGCCTTCGTCGGCTTCAGCAGCACGAACTTTAGGCGCGTGAATCGCAGCAACCGGCTGGTCGTGGTCTTCGCCCAGCGCCAGCTGAGTCAGTTCCACGCCTTTCGGCAGTTTCAGGTCAGACAGGTGAACCACAGCATTCAGCTCAACGTCGGTCATGTCGACTTCGATGAACTCAGGCAGGTTCTGGGGCAGACAGCTCACTTCCACTTCGGAAATGTTGTGCTGGATCTCGCCGCCCTGCTTCTTCACGCCCACAGAGGCAGCTTCATTGATGAAGTGCAGCGGTACGTTCATGGTGATCTTGTGGGTCTTGTCCACGCGCAGGAAGTCTGCGTGAGTGGGGAAGCCCTTGGCCGGGTTGCGCTGCAGGTCACGCAGTACAGCTTGAACTTCCTTGCCATCAATCTTGAGGGTCAGGATGTGGCTGTAGAAGGCTTCGTTTTCCAGGGCCTTCTTCAGTTCACGCAGTTCAACACTGATCATCTGCGGCTCGGCTTCGCCACCGTAAACGATGCCAGGAACACGTTCTTGCAGACGACGCAGGCGGCGGCTCGCACCTTTCCCTGTATCGCTGCGGCTTTCTGCATTCAGCAGGAATTCATTGGACATGGTATGTCTCCAGTATGCTCTCAAGCTTCCCGCGACCAGGTCGGCCAGAGAGGTTAATAAAACCACGGACTATTCCGCGGGGGCGCGATTATGCATGAAAAGCACGCAGGACGCCAGACGCCTGATGTCCTGCGTGCCCAAAAACAAAAACCCGCTCGGAGAGCGGGTTTCAGCGTCAGGCGTCAAGCATTTGGCGTCCGGCGTTCTAAACCAGCTCCAGCCGGTCGAACATGGCGCTCAGGGACTCTTCGTTGTTCACCCGACGGATCGTCTCGGCGAGCATTGGTGCCAGGCTGAGAACGCGGATCTTGTCGCAGGCGCGGCCGGCTTCGGACAGCGGGATGGTGTCGGTAACGACCAGCTGGTCCAGCGAGCTGCCAGCGATGTTGTCGATGGCCGGGCCAGACAGTACCGGGTGGGTAATGTAGGCATATACCTTGGCGGCGCCGTGCTCTTTCAGGGCGTCAGCGGCCTTGCAGAGTGTGCCTGCGGTGTCGACCATGTCGTCTACCAGGATACAGGTGCGGCCTTTTACTTCACCGATGATATGCATGACCTGGGAGACGTTGGCCTTGGGGCGGCGCTTGTCGATGATGGCCAGATCGGCGTCGTTCAGTTGCTTGGCCAGGGCGCGGGCGCGGACTACGCCGCCCACGTCCGGGGAGACGACCATCAGGTCATCGTGCTTCTGGCGTTCGATATCAGCCACGATGAGCGGGGTGGCGTAAACGTTGTCTACCGGGATATCGAAGAAGCCCTGAATCTGATCGGCATGCAGGTCCACGGTCACCACACGGTCAATGCCCACGGTGGTGATCATGTCGGCCACCACCTTGGCCGTGATCGGCACACGGGCGGAGCGCACGCGGCGATCCTGGCGGGCATAACCAAAATACGGCATCACGGCGGTAATGCGGCCAGCGGAGGAGCGACGCAGGGCGTCGGCCATGACCAGCAGTTCCATGATGTTGTTGTTGGTGGGATTGCAGGTGGACTGGACAATGAAGACGTCCTTGCCACGGACATTTTCCTGAATCTCGACAGCCACTTCACCATCACTGAAGGTGCCCACATCGGCGTTGCCAATGGGCAGATTCAGATGGTTGACCATCGCGCGGGCCAGTTCGGGGGTAGCATTACCGGTGAAAACGACGAGCTTGGACACTGGCGCCTCTCTTCGTGATGACCTTAATGTCGTGAATTATGCCGGCCCCGGGGAAGGGGTGGGGCCGGTGAAGAAATATGGCTGGGGTACCAGGACTCGAACCTGGGAATAACGGGATCAAAACCCGCTGCCTTACCAACTTGGCTATACCCCAACACTCTTTCTCAGGTCTGCACTATTAATCAGTTTGTGCAGATTCGCCTGAATTCTGTGTCTCTCGAAACCTTGCCAGTGCCTCATGAAGAGGGGAGGTGTTTCTGCTTCGAGCGACGAAACCTGTCCAGTGTTGTGGCAACTGTTGCAGCAACTGCTGCCCCTGTTGCGATCCGGTCAGTCTTGCAAAGCAGCAAGCGCCTGTACCGGTCATGCGAGAGTTTCCCGCATGTTGCCTGAGCCAGTCCAGCGTCTTTCCTATTTCCGGAAAGTGCCGCTTTGCTACCGCTTCACAGTCGTTGTGAAAGTCGCGTGTTAGCACCGCCTCAAGCGAGGCCGGTAATTTACTGATGGGGGTATCCCTTGTCAATTCCCGGTCGCCGAAAATTCGAGCAGTTGATACATGAATTTGTGGGTGAACGACTAAAAAGTAGGCATCCGGTAGCGAAACCGGGGTGATTTTCTCTCCCACACCCTCTGCCCAGGCAGATTGACCTTTTACAAATACGGGTACATCGGCGCCCAGTGTCAGCCCGATTTCCGAGAGGGTGTCCAAAGACAAGCCCAGTGCCCAGAGCTGGTTGAGGCCGAGCAGGGTGGTGGCTGCGTCCGAAGAGCCGCCGCCAACACCTCCCCCCATCGGCAAGCGCTTGTGCAGGGTGATACGTGCACCCAGCGTGCAACCGGTGTGTTTACGGAGAGCCGCCGCGGCCTTGAGGATCAGGTTGCTCTCATCGCAGGGCAAAGACGGGTCGTCACAGCGCAGCGTGAGAGACTCTGACGGCTCGAAAGTGAGAGAGTCAGCTTGGTCCAGCAGGGCGAACAGGGTCTGCAGGCAGTGATAGCCGTCGGGTCGGCGGCCGGTGATGTGCAGAAAAAGGTTGATCTTGGCCGGGGCTGGCAGGGTCAGGGTCATGGCTTGCCTGGGGCCCATTGTTTGATCAGCAGGGTAAAACGGTTGCCATCCTGCTGCGCCTTGACCCGGTGCGGCAGGCTGACGCCGGCAACCGGCTGGTAGCGATCGAATTCCAGCTGCCAGCCCAGTTGCTCCAGCTGGATCAGCTGTTCATTCTCATCGTAACGTGCCTCGCCGGGGGCGCCAGGCCAGGGCAGACCCCGTGCCCAGTATTGCAGGGCAGAGATTGGCATCCAGAAGCCGGTCAGGTGCCAGGCAAGCTCGCCGGGGCTGCGCGCCTGATACTGCTCCTTGGCGGTGATCAGTTCTGCGCGGCCCGGATCCCAGCGCAGTTCCGCGCTGCCAAAGCCCAGTGGTCCAGAGAAACGGATATCGCCACGGGTGGGTTGCTGGCGCCACTCAAAGGTGGCGCTGCCGCCATCGTTCTCCGTGCGGTAACCCAGCTTGCCATCCATTTGCCAGCGTTCAATCTGGCTGGGGTGGGTGAAGGTGTCCGTGGCGGTGGGGCGGGTTTGGCAGCCGACCAGAATCAGGGAGAGGGCTGCCAGGGTAATGAGCGCTTTCACAGACGGGCTCCAAGTCTTTCCATGGTTTCACGGACATGGGCGGCGTCCGGATTGCTGTTCAGGGTGTCGCGCCAGACTTCACGGGCCTGGTTCTGGGCGCCCATGACCCAGAGGACTTCACCATAGTGGGCGGCAACTTCCGGATCGGGGAACTTTTCGTAGGCGCGCCGCAGAAAATTGCGCGCTTCCTTCAGTTTGCCCTGGCGATATAGCACCCAGCCCATGGAATCGAGAATGGCCGGGTCATCCGGACTCAACTCCAGGGCGCGTGATACATAGCGGTGTGCTTCATCCAGCCGGGTGGTGCGATCGGCCAGGGTGTAGCCCAGCGCATTGAGGGCGCTGGGGTCATCCGGGTTAAGGGAGAGGATATGCTTCAGGTCCGCTTCCAGTTGGGCCAGGTCGTCGGCTTTCTCTGCCATCATGGCGCGGCTATAGCGCAGTTCGGTATTGTCCGGGTCGTTTTCCAGGGCGTCGCTGAGCAGCTCCCGGGCCTTTTGGCTGTGCCCATTGCTGTTCAGCATCTCTGCTTCGCTGAGTGTCAGGCTGGTTGCCATCTCGGGATGTTGCAGTTTGAGACTGTTGAGCAGTGCATGGGCCTGCTCGAGCTGGCCCTGGCGGCTGAGTAGCCGGGCAGCCTGAACGCGGGCGCGAACCGCTTGAGGGCCGCCAACCTTGAGATAGTGGTCGATGGCAGCGTCCAGATTGGCCTGTTGCTCCTCGCCCTGCGCCAGATAGAGGTGGACATCGTCCGGGCGGTAATTGATGGCCAGTAACTGCTGCAGTTGATCCCGTGCGGTGTCCGTGGCGCCGGCTTCCAGGGCCAACAAGGCCAGGGAGAACTTGAGATCCAGATCATCGGGGTTGCGCTCAGCCATGATGGTGAGCTGCTTCTCGGCCTGTTTGATCTCGCCCGTGGCCAGCAACATGCGAACGTAGGTAATGCGGGCGCGACGGGAATTAGGGTATTTGCGCACGATCTTCTTGAGATGGCGCAACGCCTGATTTGGCTCTCCCAGCTTGTAAAGCAGCTGCGCCTTGAGCAGCAGGGCATCTTCATGCCGGGGCATGCGCTTCAGTGCTTCTTCGTTGGCATCCAGTGCGGCCTCCAGCTTGCCCTCCCGCTCCTGCCACAGGGCGCGTGCATACCATAGCGGTGCCTGTTCTGGATATTGGTCCGTCAGCTGGGCCAGGGCCTGTACCAGTTGCAGGTTGCCTTCCGCATCCAGCCCTCGGGCCTTTGCGACTAGCCGGCCGAGTGCCTGCTCGCCATGGGCTCCCAGCAAGGTATCCAGATAGTGAGTGGCGGCGTCGGTATTGCCCAGGCGAATTTCAGAGAGAATGGCCAGCTGCAGCGCTTCTTCGTTCTCGGGGTCTTGTTCAAGGCGTTGCTGGCTCAGCAGCAGGGCTTGATGATGGTCTTCCAGATAGTGAGCCAGCTGGGAGGCCTGGCTAAGGAGCTGGGGGTCACCGGTGGATTTGGCGACCTCGGTGTAGTAACCCAGTGTGACACCATAGGCCTGACGTTGTGCGGCGACCTCGGCCACCAGCAGGTCGGCCAGCTCTGCGCTGTCATAGCTGTGAGCATTGGCTGGGGCCGTGCTGGCTTGAGCCGGGGTCGGGGAGCCAGTGACGGTATCCGCAGGTTGGGTGCTGCATCCTTGCAGGAGCAGAAGGCCGCATAGCGGCAAAGACAAAAGACGCGTCATTAAAGGAAATTAGCCTGATTTCTGTTTCAGCTATCATGGCACAGAGGTCAGTGCACCGAAAACCATATTGCGACGACAGGCAGAGTCTATGGCCCATATCATTGTTTTGGTGGGCGCTTTCACGCAAAATGCCACTCCCTTGCGCCCCGGATTTTGGGGCAAGCAGGCTGACTGGTACGGACGGGCAAGGGTGCCGCCCGTTGCGACTGACGGGCTCGGGAAGTTATGAATCTGGTTGCTGTTGGCGTTAATCACACCACTGCCGATGTGGAGATACGCGAACGCCTGGCGTTTTCCACGCAGCAGGCGCAGGCAGCGCTGGCCAGCCTTCGAGACATGCCCGGTGTCCGTGAAGCTGCGCTTCTGTCTACGTGTAATCGCACCGAACTCTATTGCCTGACCGATGAAAGCGGTCCGGATCTGGTGGACTGGCTGGCCCAGCGTCGCAGCCTGAGCCGCGACAAACTGATGTCCATACTCTATCAACATCAGGGTGAGCAGGCGCTCGAGCATATGATGCGGGTGGCCGGTGGGCTAGATTCCCTGGTGCTGGGCGAGCCGCAGATTCTTGGCCAGATGCGTGAAGCCTATGCGCGTGCCCATGAGGCGGGCCTGCTCAATGGTGAGCTGTCCCGCCTGTTCCAGGAAGTCTTCTCGGTGGCCAAGCGCATCCGCACCGAAACCGGTATTGGTGCCAATCCGGTGTCGGTGGCTTACGCCGCCGTATCGTTTGCTCGCCACATTTTTGCCGACCTGAAGAAAAGCCGGGCGCTGTTGATCGGTGCCGGTGAGATGATCGAACTGGTGGCGCGCCACCTCAGTGAGCAACAGGTCAGCGAGATTACCATTGCCAACCGCACCGCCGCGCGTGCCAGCGAACTGGCTGCCAGTGTCGGCGGGCGGGGGATTAGCCTGGAAGAGCTGCCGGTGGCGCTGGAGCATGCCGATATCCTGATTTCCTGTACTGCCGCCCCGTTACCGATCCTTGGAAAGGGGATGGTGGAGCGGGCGCTGAAGCAGCGCCGCCACCGGCCCATGTTCATGGTGGATATTGCCGTACCCCGTGATATCGAACCGGAAGTGGGCGATCTGGACGATGTGTATTTGTACACCGTGGACCACCTGCAAGAAGCCATTCAGGAAAACGTGCGCGCCCGTCAGGAGGCAGCGCAGGAAGCCGCCGAACTGATTCGTGATGCCATTGTTCGGCATCGCCGCCAGCGCCGTGAACAGGATGCGGTTTCTGTGCTGCGAGAATACCGTGAGCAGCGTACCGAGCTGGCGGCGGGAGAGCTGGACAAGGCCCTTCAACAATTGCAGAACGGCGGAGACCCGGAAGAAGTGTTGCGCCGTTTTCAGCATTCCCTGGTCAACAAGTGGCTCCACGGCCCCAGTGTGACCCTGCGCCGTATGGCGGCCGAAGGTCGCGCCGAGGCACTGCTCACTGCCCGCGAGTTGCTGCTCGACGATGATGACAAGACTGATCTGTCTGACCCGGAATAAACACTGCCCTGACGGGTTGAGGAAAGTATGAAAGCGTCTCTGCAAACCAAGCTGGACAAGCTGGCCGATCGGTTCGAGGAACTGTCCGGTCTGCTGTCTGATCCCGACGTGATCGGCAACCAGAACCGTTTTCGTGATCTGTCCCGTGAATATTCGGAAATTGATCCGGTGGTGAAATGCTACCGCGACTATCTGCAAGCCGTGGATAACCTGGAGGCGGCCCGCGCCATGCAGGACGATAGCGATCCGGAAATGCGTGAGATGGGAGCGGAAGAAGCTCGCGACGCGCAGGTTCGCATGGATGAGCTGGCCGGCGATCTGCAGATGTTGATGTTGCCGAAGGACCCCCGCGACGGTTCAAACGTGTTTTTGGAAGTGCGCGCCGGTACCGGTGGCGATGAAGCTGCCATCTTTGCCGGTGATCTTTTTCGCATGTATTCCAAATATGCCGACCGCATGGGCTGGAAGGTGGAGCTGGTGAGCGCCAGTGAGGGCGAGCACGGTGGCTATAAGGAAGTGATTGCCCGAGTCATTGGCGACGGTGTGTATTCCCGACTGAAATTCGAGTCGGGTGCTCACCGCGTGCAGCGTGTGCCCGCCACGGAATCCCAGGGCCGAATCCATACCTCCGCCTGTACCGTGGCGATCATGGCCGAGGCGGAAGATCTGGGTGATATCCAGATTCGTAACGAAGACCTGCGCATCGATACCTACCGTTCCTCCGGGGCCGGTGGACAGCATGTGAACACCACCGACTCTGCAGTAAGGATTACACACCTCCCCACTGGCGTGGTGGTGGAGTGTCAGGATGAGCGCAGCCAGCACAAGAACAAGGCCAAAGCCATGAGCCTGTTGAGCGCCAGACTGTATGATGCCCAGCAGAATGCCGCCCACGCTGAGCAGGCTGCAGAACGGAAATCCCTGGTGGGCTCCGGTGATCGCTCAGAGCGGATTCGCACCTACAATTATCCCCAGGGCCGGGTCACGGATCACCGCATCAACCTGACCCTGTACCGTCTCTCTGAAGTGATGGAGGGGGACCTGGACGAAGTGCTGGGTGCGCTGCTGGCCGAGTACCAGGCAGACCAACTGGCTGCGCTGGGCGAGCAGTAACATGCGCATTGATGCCGCCCTGCGTGATGCCCGCAGCCGGTTGGCATCATCGCCCTCTGCGGCGCTGGATGCAGAGTTGCTGCTTTGTCATGTACTGGGCCAGACCCGTACCTGGCTATTCACCTGGTCCGACCGTGAGCTGAATACCGCGCAACTGGCCGCGTTTGAAGCACTGTTGGCGCGTCGCGAAATCGGGGAGCCGGTAGCGCATCTGACTGGTGAGCGCGAATTCTTCGGTCGCCCTTTTCGGGTGACTGCCGACACCCTGATCCCCCGCCCTGACACGGAAACCCTGATCGAGGTGGCCCTGGCGCTGCCGCTGCCAGCCGCGTCACGGGTGGTGGATTTGGGCGCTGGAACCGGTGCCATTGGTATCACCCTGGCGCTGGAGCAGCCCGACTGGCAGGTAACGCTGGTTGATCTCAGTGAAGCGGCCTTGCAGGTGGCCAGGCAAAATGCCAAACAGCTGAACTCGCCGGTGCAGTGTCTATCCGGTAGTTGGCTCACGCCCTGCGACGGGCTGTTCGATCTGATTGTCAGTAATCCTCCCTACATCGATGATGCGGATCACCATCTGCAGCAGGGCGACGTACGCTTTGAGCCTCGCTCGGCGCTGGTGGCGGCAGACCATGGGCTGGCGGATCTGGTCGAGATCGTTCGCCAGGCCACCAGCAAACTGGTAGCCGGGGGCTGGCTGATGTTGGAGCATGGTTTTGAGCAGGGCGCCGCCGTGCGATCCCTGCTTGTTGATGCCGGCTTCGACACGGTGCGCACAGAGCAGGACCTGGGGGGCAACGATCGCGTTACCCTGGGGCGTTTTTCGGTGAATGATGAACAGTCAACAGCGAAACCCGGGCTGACACAGGGCTGAGATTGCCGAAGGCGACTCTAGCCGATTTTATTGATGAGACACGTGTTTCGTGCAGCGGTAGCTAACCATGTTTAATGATGAGCAGCTTGAACGATACAGTCGCCAGCTCATGGTCAATGAGGTGGACCTGGCCGGGCAGGAAGCACTGTCCGCAGCACGGGTGTTGATCATTGGTTGTGGTGGCCTTGCCAATCCGGCGGCGCTGTATCTGGCCGGGGCTGGCGTTGGTGAGCTGGTGCTGGCGGATGATGATGTGGTCGAGTTGAGCAACCTGCATCGTCAGGTAGCCTTTCGGGGTGGGCAGCTCAATCTGCCCAAGGCGCAAGCGCTGCGTGATCAACTCCAGCAACTGAACCCGGATGTAGACGTGCGCGCTTGTGTGATGCGCGTGGATGCCGACTGGCTGGACAGGGAAGTGGCGGCGGCGACTCTGGTGCTGGACTGCAGCGATAACTTTGCGACCCGCCAGGCAGTCAATCGGGCATGTGTGGCTCACCGGGTTCCCCTGGTCAGTGGTGCGGCCATTCGCATGGACGGGCAGCTGGCTTCCTTCGATCTTCGCCTGCCGGATTCGGCTTGCTATGCCTGTGTGTATGGTGATGGTGAAGAGGGGGATCTGGCCTGCAATCAGGCGGGTATTGTCGGGCCGGTGGTGGGTGTCATCGGGACGCTGCAGGCCTTGGCCGCCATGCAATTGCTCATGGGGCAGACATTGCCTCAACGATTGCAGTTGTTTGAAGGCCGCTCCCTGAGCTGGCGAGATATCGCCATACGTCGCGATCCAGGTTGCCCGGTGTGTGGAGCTGTCTCGACCCCGTGATATCTTTTTGATCTGCCTTTTATTTGGGTTGAACTGAGGCGCGCCCGTTTCAAGGGGGGCGTCGTCATTATGGGGAAGCGTTAAGGATGATGATTCCTTTCAAGAAGCATGAGCATGCCGCACAAATTGATCATGCCAGGCTGGTGCAATCCATGTCTGAGCTGCGGCCTCACCTGGTAGGCAGCATCTTCGGCGCGGCGCTGGTATGGTTCGTGTTTCGGGGAGAAGCATCAGCGTTTGCCAATACGTTGTGGTTGTCGACGCATGGCTTGCTGCTGGTTTTCGCTCTGCTCTGTTTTCTGTTTTATTACTGGCGCCCAAGTGGATTGACGGTGTCCCAATGGGGAGACCTGAATGCGCTGATAGTGTTCGCCATGGGGAGCGCCTGGGGTCTGGCGCCTTTTGCCTTTCTGCAAACTGAAAACCCGGTCTATATCGTCACCCTGATCAGTATTCTCATCGGCGTGTGTACCAGTCCTTCCGCCACAATGGCGTTGTACCCGCTCAGCTACTTCCTGTTTATTACACCGATTCTGGCATCCCTCACCTGGCATCTGAATCAGCTCGATTTCGGCCAGAATATTATTATCCGACTACTGGTGCCGATCTTCTGGTGCTTTCTTCTTGGCTACAGCTTGAACCTGCATCGCTTGCAGATTCGACTGCTGCGCCTGCAGGTAGAGAAGGATAATGCGCTGGCGGAGGCGGAGCAGGCCAACGCGTCCAAGTCCCGCTTTCTGGCGTCGGCCAGCCATGATATTCGCCAGCCCTTGCAGGCTGCGAACCTTTTTCTGTCCTCATTGGAAAGGCAGGTGGACAGTGAGGAGGGCAAGGTGCTCTACGGTCGTCTGCAGGATGCCCTCAGCAGCATGACGGAGTTGCTCAACAGCCTACTGGATATTTCCCGTCTGGACTCCCAGTCTGTTGCGGTTCACAAGGAAGATATGGCGCTGGCGCCATTACTGGACAAGCTGGCGCAAAGCGTAGAGGCACAGGCTCAGGCAAAGGGGGTGACGTTTCGCCTTACAGGGCATGCAGTTTTTGTAAAAAGTGATGCCCTGTTGCTGGAAAGAATCCTGTCCAACTTGTTGGCAAACGCGTTGCGTTATACCAAGCAGGGCAGTATCACCTTGCGAGCCGAGCAGCAGGGGAAGCGGGTCCGGATTCGGGTGCAGGATACCGGACCGGGGATTCCTGCCGAGGAACACGAGGCCATTTTTTCCGAGTTTTATCAGCTTGCGAATCCGGAGCGTGACAGCCGCAAGGGCTTGGGGCTTGGTCTGGCTATTGTCAGTCGCTTGTGTGCCTTGCTTGGGCACCGGGTCCTGATTGATTCCGTTCCCGGCGAGGGGGCCTGCTTCACTATCGAACTGGATGCGGGCAATGCTCCGGTGACCGTCGTTGGGAGTGTGACCCGCGATCAGTGGATGTTGCCCGCCCTGAATGTGTTGGTGGTGGATGATGAATGTGCTATTCGCGAGGGGATGGCCACCCTGTTGGGGCAGTGGGGCCTGGTAGTACGGGAGGCGGAGTCGTTGCAGGAGGCACAGCAGGTGGTGCTTTCGGGCTGGCTGCCAGATGTGGTGCTGACAGACTTCCGGTTGCGTGGAAATCAGTCCGGTGAGGATGTGATTGATGGCCTGAAGACAGCGCTTGGCCGTGAGATCCCGGCGATAATGGTGACCGGCGACACGGATCCGCAAACCCTTGAGCGGGTCAGGGAGAAGGTCAGTCTGGTGTTATTTAAACCGGTGAAGGCGCCGCAACTGAGGGCCGCCTTACAGCGATTAGTGCGCCACCTGTCCGAGTAAACCCGCGCGTTCAGCGCAACGGACACACTCCACCCGGTTTGCTGCATCAAAATTTCGAAGCAGGGCTTTAACGTGGGATTTGACGGTGTGCTCGCTGAGAAAAAGAATATTGGCGATTTCCTGGTTGCCATAACCTTGCTGCATGAGCCTCAGTACATCCAGCTGGCGGCGAGTGATGCGATGGCTGGCGGCGATGCGGGCCGTTTCTTCTTCGGGTTCAATGTCGGGTAGTTGATCAAGGCGTGTCTTCAGGTCATCGGGCAAAAAAAAGTGCCCGGCCATGATGCGCTCAATCGCTAGCTTAATGTGCTGAACGGGAAGGGCTTTGGGAATGAAGCCCATGGCCCCCTCATCCAGGCAGCGTTTGATTTTCCAGTTGTCTTCAGCCGCCGACATGATGGCCACCGGGGCCACAACACCTCTGGCAAAGAGTGCCTTAAGCAGGGCTTGACCATCCATGCCAGGCAGTCCCAGATCAACCAGAATAAGGTCTGCATCAGGGTGCTGTTCTGCCAGCAACAGACCTTCCTCCGCATTGGATGCGGTGTGGATGTCGTGTCCCAGAATTGCTTTCAGACCTTCGACGAAGAGCGCGTGATCGTCGATATGCACAATTTTCATGCGCTCATCTTACTACCCCGTGAGCGCGAGAGTATAAAAAAAGGCGCCTGAGCGCCTTTTCGTGAGCGAGTACTCAGAAGCCGATGATAATCCCGGTGGGGGACTCTGCCATCAACTCCATCGTGGGTTCATTATTCTTTAGGTAATCGTTACCCAGGGCACCGGTGGAACTGCGCCCCCAGCACATCAGGGCACCATTGGTCATTAGGCCGCAGGCATTGCGCTCCCCCACGCTCAAGGCCGCGAGGGCCGCATTGTCGCCATTGAAACCGATAACGGTTGCCGGGGTGGCGGAGTCGAGCTGATTCCCTCGGCCGAGAGTGCCATCGCTGTTGCTGCCCCAACATTTAGCGCCGCTATTGCTGAGTCTTGCACAGGTAAAGTCCGAACCCACGCTGACGTCGGTGGCGCTGGGAAGGCCCTGTACCTCAACCGGGGTGTAGGCATTTTCAGTCAGGCCGTCGCCCAGCTGGCCACTTCCATTGGCGCCCCAGCAGCGCACGCTGCCGTTTTTCATGACGGCACAGCCGTGGTTCCACTCCAGCGACAGGCTTTTTGCGCGGCTGGCATCGCTACTGCCGTCGATACCGGCGACAACGGTGGGTGTGTCCAACTGATAGACCTGGTCATCACCAACCCCGAGGCGACCGTCGCTGTTCGAGCCCCAGCACTTTACGGCTCCAGTATCGAGCAGGGCGCAGCTGTTGTATTCGCCCACATCGATCTGAGTTGCACGGGCAGTAACGCCATCAAGGCTGGTCACATCGACGGGCTGGTAGCTCTCTGTGGTAACGGTACTATCTATGCCCAGCTGACCATCGTAGTTTTCTCCCCAGCACTTCACTGCACCCGTTTCCATGAGGGCGCAGGCGTGGCTGTAACCAATAGCGACGGCGGTGGCTTTTGTGGTGCCATCCAGGCCGTAAACGTTGGTCGGGCTGGCGTTCTTGCTGATGTTGGGATCCTGGCCGAGCATGCCGTAATCATTGTAGCCCCAGCATTGCACAGCCCCCGTGCTCAGCACTGCACAGGCGGAAGAATAACCGCGAGAAATGTGCGTCGCGGTGGCACTGATGCCATCAATGCCCGATACCGCCATGGGCGTATCGGTAAACTCCAGCGCGGTCTGGTTTTGTCCGGTGCCGAGGACGCCATTGTCGTTGGTGCCCCAGCATGACAGGGCTCCGCTGGTGTCGATGGCGCAACCGCCATCCTGGCCCATATCGAGTGCTATCGCGTGTGCATCGGTGCCGTTGAACAGGGATACCGGGCGAGGGCTGCTCTGGCTGTCCCAGTTGCCCAGGCCCAGCCTGCCGTATAGGGCGTAGCCCCAGCACATGACACCGCCGGTCTCAAGGGTGGCGCAAGTCCGGTTGGCATTATTCGTCACCTTGGCGACACTGCGGTTCACGCCATCCAGGCCGATGACTGCAACAGGCGAGAGTCGGTGTTCGGTGGTGCCGTCACCAACAATGCCGTAATCGTTTTCCCCCCAGCATTTCAGTGCACCGGTTTCCATCGCTGCACAATTAGCTGAGATCGCGATGGCCGTGGTGTCGGGTGTCAGTCCATCAATACCGTCGACTTTTTGCGGTGCCGCGCTGGAGGCACCCACGAAGCTGTTGCTACCGAGGCTGCCATTGCCGTTATAGCCCCAGCAGACAACGTCATCATTTTCCAGCAGGGCGCAGGTGTGGTTGCTGGCGCTGGCAATGGCTGTTGCAGATTTGGCGGCGCTGCTGCCATCCAGTGAGCCGTCGCTGAGCTGGAAGAATTGATTGTTGCCACCACATTCGACGGCGCCGTTGTCGAGCAAGGCACAGACATGGGCCGCACCAGAAGCAATCGCGGTGGCGACCTTGGTAATGCCGTCTATGGGGGTGGAGGCTGGGGTGTCACCATCTCCGATATCGACACCGCTTGCCCACTCCCCCCAGCAGGTCAGGGCGCCTGTGGCCAGCAGTGCGCAGCTGTGTCGTTCACCCGCGCTGACCTTGGTGGCATTGCTGATGCCGTCCACAGCCAGAGGGATCGCCGATCCAGAGGTTGAGCTGTTGCCCATCTGGCCACGAGAGTCCTGTCCCCAGCACTCCACGGCGCCATTCTCCAGGGCGACGCAGGTGTGATAATCCCCGGTGGCCACATCGACCACGGACAGTGCTGTCAAGGATGCGTTGTATTTACTTATGCGGGTTGGGACGTAGACGATATCCGGGTCATAGTTTGCGGCCGCGATACCGGAGGTGTTTCTTCCCCAGCAATAGATTTGTTTGCTGTCTCGCAGCAGGCAGGAGTGACTGCGTCCGACACTTACCTTGCTGACCTGGTCTATGGGGGCATCATAATTGACATGGGTGTAAAGCGTCTGGCCTCCGGTGGTGACGGAGATCTCGGTCTGGCCTTCGCCTGCGGCGACACCGGGTGCAACGAAGCGCAGTTGTGAATCCGCGGCGATCAGCAGCTCGGCAGGCTCGCCATTGACGGCGACGGCGCTGGTGTTTTCCAGGGAAACCCCCGCGATTTCCAGCACATAATCCTTGCCGGTGCTCGGAACTTTATTCTGATAAACAGTGAAGATTTCCGGTGTGGCGGGTTTGATGCCGACTGAGCTTGTGTTGTTGCCGGCAGCGCTTCCCCCTCCGCCGCCACCGCCACAGGCGGAGACCAGTGCTCCGATGAACAAAATCGTCAGTGGTTGTTGTATGGGGGGCTTCCCCAGTGATGCCCAATTCATAGTCCCTCCTTTTACTGAGCTTGAGCAAGTCAGTACCGGTGTCTTGATACGCATAAATTATTTTATCGGTGGGTATGAGGGGGCGAATCACTCTGAAGGGTGAATTCAGGCTGATCGAGCGCAGGTGGGCGACTTGAAGGAGGCGCACAGAAGATCGTCCCGGGCGGGCCTCCGGGTCAGGCGGGAACGGACTGTCGACCAGTGGTTAGTGGTCGACAGAGTCGCTATGGTGGGCTTGCTCCATCATGCCGGATTCCATATCGGTCATGGGCATGGGCTCGTCCGTGGTCAGGCCGATGATGATGAGAATCACCACTGCAATAACAAACGCCGCACCGAGTAAGTGTTTCATGACAACACCTCTTTTCATCGTCGGTGGCGGCGTCAATCAGGCTGACAGTTCCACCACCTGTCCATTGAGCGTTTTGATCTGCCGGGCCATATCGGACAGCAGGCTGTGAATCATGCCCGGGTTGGAACGAATCAGGTCCTTGAACTCGTGTTTGGGTACCTTCACCACGGAGCAGCGCGTTTTGGCGCGCACCGTGGCGCTGCGAGGGGAGTGGGTAAGCAGGGCAATGGCGCCGACCACTTCTCCTTCGCTGACTGACCCGACAACCACGTCATCCACCAGTACATCGGCTTCGCCTTCGAACAGGCTGAGCACGTAGTCTGCTGGCTCGCCCTGACGAATGATCACATCCCGTGGCTCGAAATAGGCAAAGCCGGTGGTGGTGTAGGATTCCTCTGGAATATGGGCCGCCAGCAGTCTCACCAGCATGGCCTGTTGGGTCGTCAGAATACGGGTCCACAGGCGAGCCAGTTGAACATCTTCCAGAATCGCTTCTACCAGTTTGACCGTCGGGTAGGCTGCCAGCAATACCGCGCTTTCTGCATAGTAGGTGATTTCGTTGTTGCCGGCGTCGGGGAGAATCAAGTCCCCTTCATCCCAGATAAACAACTTTCTGTCCTGGCAGCGCATACCCAGCATACCGCCCTTGATGACATAGGTGGTGTCTTCGCACATGCCGTGGCGGAAGGCGTCGTCAGTCGGGATAAGGGGTAGCGTTTGCGGTTGCAGGGGCAGCTGCCCGATGAGCTCGTTCACCTGGCGCTTGTACATCCGGGACAAGGCGGCAAAACCGCCACTGGCTTCGGCCACAGATATCATACTTTGCCTCTAGGACTGTGTTGTTTTCCTCGAGTATGCAGGAAGAAAGCATTAGGAAACAGGACGAGGTTGGCAGATGTGCACGCCGGACGCGAGACGCCAGATGCCTGGCGTGGAAAGACAAAAGCGCCTTGTTCCGTTTGCTGGACAGGGATGGATGGCAAGAAAGTTTTGTCGTGGATCAAAGGGGGGGGCGGGTTGGTCAGACCTCCGACTGGCCCTAAAAAGCCCGCCCGGTTTTTCCGGACGGGCTTTTAACGTGTTGCATCAAGTGTGCTGCGTGATGCATCTCTCTCAATAATCGCGCTCTCGAGGCAAGAACTCTGGCGGCTGCTTTTTCTTGCCAGCGGCCAGGGCGCGGCGATAATTCTTGCCGCGCATCAGTTTGAATTGCATCTTGCTTTCGATATCGAATGCCTGGGATTCGGACGCATTCCAGGTTTTGTGGAACAGGCTCTTGCCGGCACTGATGCCATCGGGAGAACGCGTCTTGATGGCCTCGGCCAGCTTCTCGGCTTCTTCGAGCGGGTTGTTCGCCACCCGGGTGACCAGATTCAGCTGTTTGGCTTCTTCGCCACTGAACAGTCGGCCCGTCATGGTCAGTTCCTTGGCCACATCCATGGGGACCAGCTCCCGAAGGGTAACCGTGCCAGTCATGTCCGGGATGAGGCCCCACTTGATTTCCATGATGGACATTTCGCAGTCGGGGGTGGCAAAACGGAAATCCGCCGCCAGGGCAATCTGCATGCCCCCGCCATAACAGTAACCGTGCAATACCGCGATCACCGGAACCGGTAGCTCTCGCCAGCACCAGCAGACTTCCTGAAACAGGTTGGTCTTCTTGATGCCGTACTTGGTAAAGCCCTTGAGGACTTTTAATGGTTGCGTCATCACAGTGCCGAAATCCAGGCCGGCACAGAATGCTTTGCCGTCACCTTGCAGGATGACAACGCGCAGGGAGCGATCTTTCTTCACCGCCTTGGCGGCGTCGATCAGGCCTTCCATCATGTCGAAATCCAGGCCGTTATATTTATCGGCGCGACTTAACGTGATGTAGGCAATGTCGTTTTTCTTTTCCAGAGTGACGCGATTACGGAAAGTTTGAGTCATGGTTGAGTTCCATGCCTGATGCTCGACGCCAGCGGCCCGACGCAATTCGTACATTGCGTCGGCCGTCTGGTTCGGCGACCGGCGTTATCCCAGTTTGTCCTTCAACAGCTGGTTGAGCTGTTGCGGATTGGCTTTGCCTTGCGTGGCCTTCATGGCCTGACCAACGAAGAATCCGATTTTTTTCTTTTTCTTGTCGTCGTCTGAACTGCGGTAATCTTCAACCTGCGGAGCGTTATTGGCGATGATGTCGTCAACAATTTTTTCCAACTCACCGCTGTCGCTCATCTGCTTGAGGCCTTTGGTTTCAATGATGACATCCGGGTCACCCTCGCCGGCCCAGCACGCTTCGAATACCTGCTTGGCAATCTTGGAACTGATGGTGCCATCCTTGAGGCGGGCAATCAGCTGGCCCAACTGTTCAGCGGAAACCGGGCTGTCGGTAATGGGCTTCTCTTCTGCATTCAGCCTTGCAGCCAGTTCTCCCATTACCCAGTTGGCGGCCAGCTTGGCGTCGTTGCCGGCTTTGGCGGCGCCTTCAAAAAATGCAGCGGTGGCTAGATCTCCAGAGAGCAGATCCGCGTCATACTCGGACAGCTGGTAGTCGGCCATGAACCGCTCCTTGCGCGCGCCAGGCAATTCCGGCATGGCGGCTTTCAGGGCGTCCAGATCCGCATCGGTGATTTCCACTGGCAGCAGGTCCGGGCAGGGGAAGTAACGGTAATCGTTGGCGTCTTCCTTGCTGCGCATGGAGCGTGCGGTGTGGGTATCACCGTTGTAGAGGCGGGTTTCCTGAACAATCTCGCCGCCGTCTTCTAGCACATCAATCTGACGTTCCACTTCGAGCTTGATGGCGCGTTCCATGAAGCGGAAGGAGTTCAGGTTTTTGGTTTCGGTACGGGTACCGAGCGGCTCGCCAGGCTTGCGAATGGAAACGTTCACATCAAAGCGCATGTTGCCCTGGGACATGTCGCCATCGCAGATGCCGATGGACGTGACAATGGCGTGCAGTTTTTTTGCAAACGCCACCGCTTCTTCTGCGTTGCTCATGTCCGGTTCGGTGACCACTTCGATTAGCGGGGTGCCAGCGCGGTTCAGATCAATGCCGGTCATGCCATGAAAGTCTTCATGCAGGGATTTCCCCGCATCTTCTTCCAGGTGGGCATGATGAATACGGACAATTTTTTTCTCGCCCTCCCCACCTTCATTGCCCTTCGGGGCCAGCTGCACTTCAACGACACCTGCGCCAACGATGGGCTTGTCCAGCTGGGTGGTCTGGTAGCCTTTGGGCAGATCCGGATAGAAATAATTTTTCCGCTCGAACACGCTGTGTCGGCAGATGTCCGCATTGATGGCAAGGCCGAACAGCGCCGCTTTGCGTACCGCTTCCCTGTTCACTACTGGCAGGGTGCCGGGCATGCCTAGGTCTACCAGCGAAGCCTGGGTGTTGGGCTCTGCGCCAGTGGACAGCTTGCTGCCGGAAAACAGTTTGCTGGTGGTATTGAGCTGGACGTGAATTTCCAGACCGATCACGACTTCCCAACTCATTGTTCACCTCCAAAAGCCGGTAGCTGACGATGCCAGTCCGTCGCTTGCTGATACTTGTGCGCCACGTTGAGAATCTGGCCTTCACGGAAATAGTTGCCGATCACCTGGGTGCCGGTGGGCAGGCCGTTGATGAAACCGGTGGGCATGGACAAGGCGGGGAGGCCGGCAAGGTTCACGCCGATGGTGAAGACGTCGGCCATGTACATGCTGACTGGATCATCTTTCTTGGCGCCAAGCTTGAATGCGGTCTCCGGGGCGGTGGGGCCCATCAGCACATCCACCTTTTCAAAGGCGCGGGCAAAGTCGTCACGAATCAGGCGACGAACCTGCTGAGCGCGACGGTAGTAGGCGTCGTAATAACCGGCGGACAGCGCATAGGTGCCCACCAGGATACGGCGCTTTACTTCGTCACCAAATCCTTCGGAACGGGAGCGCTTGTAGAGGTCCTCCAGATCCTGCGGATCGTCACAGCGATGGCCGAAACGTACGCCATCGAAACGGCTCAGGTTGGAGCTGGCTTCGGCGGGGGCGATCACGTAATAGGCGGGCACGGACAGCTTGATGCTGGGCAGGGATACCGACACCACTTTGGCGCCCAGTTTTTCCAGTTCGCGAATGGCGGCACGGCTGTTGTCAGCGATGGCGCCGTCCAGCGTAGCGGGGAAGAATTCTTCCGGGATGCCGATGGTCAGGCCGCTGATATCCTCATTCAGGGCGCCAAGATAATCGTCCACTTTTTCATTCAGGCTGGTGGAGTCACGGTGGTCATGACCCGCCATGGCCTGCAGCATCAGCGCACAGTCTTCCGCGCTCTGGCCCATGGGGCCGGCCTGATCCAGGCTGGAGGCAAAAGCGATCATGCCCCAGCGGGAAACCCGGCCATAGGTGGGTTTAAGGCCGGTGACATTGTTCAGTGCCGCCGGCTGGCGAATGGAGCCGCCAGTGTCCGTGCCGGTAGCGGCGGGGGCCAGACGTGCCCCCAGGCACGCTGCGGCACCACCGGAGGAGCCGCCGGGAACCCGTTCCAGATCCCAAGGGTTTTTCACTGCGCCGTACCAGCTGGTTTCATTGGAGGAGCCCATGGCGAACTCATCCATGTTGGTCTTGCCCAGCATGACGGCGCCTTCGGCGGCCATCTTTTCCACCACGGTGGCGGTGTAGGGCGCAATAAAGCTGTCCAGCATCTTCGAGCCACAGCTGGTGCGTACACCTTCGGTGCAGAAGATGTCCTTGTGGGCGATGGGCAGGCCGGTGAGAAGGCCGGCCTGGCCGGCGGCAATGGCCTGGTCAGCGGCGTCGGCCTGGGCCAGTGCCTGCTCTTCAGTGACGGTGATGAAGCTGTTCAGCTCACCATCAAATTGCTTGATGCGGGCCAGAAAGTGTTCGGTGAGCTCCCGGGAAGAGTACTCGCCGTTGGCGAGACCGGCCTTGAGTTCAGTCAGAGTCTTGTCGTGCATGGCGTTGCTTGTTCCCATTATTCGATCACCCGGGGTACCAGGAAGCAGCCTTCTTCGGCGGCAGGGGCAATTTCAAGAGCCTTGTCGCGAATATTCGGCTCGCTGACCACGTCTTCACGCAGCGGCTGGGTCACGTCCAGGGGATGGGCCATGGGCGCCACGTCGGCCACGTCGGCCTGCTGCAGCTCATCCACCATCGCAAGGATGTCATTGAGGCGGCTGGACAGGTCTTCGCTGTCTGCCGTGTCCACTTTCAGGCGAGCCAGGTGGGCAACCTGGGCTACCACCTTGGAATCAATGGCCATGGTTTTCTCCATGTAGGCATGGTGTCGGGGCACTATCTACAGGGGAGTGCAAAAGGGTGCACTCGCCGATATGGGTCCGGAAAGCGGCAAAAAGTACCATAGACCGCCTATCCGCGACCACTGTCCGGCGGTGAGAAAGGGCCAGCAAAGCGGAGAGAAGCGTGACGCCATTGCTTGCCCAATGATCGCGCCGTTGCTAGAGTTGCGCCATCTTAGCGATGCCCTGCTTTTTTCCGTTGGGCATCGGATTTTCGCGAAAAAATCAGGAAACTGGCCAGGATGTCCATGATCAAGCGTATTCGGGGGATGTTCTCCACCGATCTCTCCATCGATTTGGGGACCGCTAATACTCTTATTTACGTACGCGGCCGCGGCATCGTGCTGGATGAGCCCTCTGTGGTTGCTATCCGGCATCACGGTGCCCAGAAGAGTGTGGCTGCTGTGGGGGCTGACGCCAAGCGCATGCTGGGCCGTACCCCCGGTAACATTACTGCCATCCGGCCGATGAAAGACGGCGTGATCGCCGATTTCGACGTGACCGAGAAGATGCTTCAGTACTTCATCAAGAAGGTGCACGACACCGGGTTCTTCCCGCCGGCGCCCCGAGTACTGGTCTGTGTGCCGTGCAAATCCACCCAGGTGGAGCGTCGTGCCATTCAGGATTCCGCCTACGGTGCGGGTGCCCGTGATGTCTACCTGATCGAAGAGCCCATGGCGGCTGCCATCGGTGCCGGTCTGCCGGTAGAGGAAGCACGTGGTTCCATGGTGGTGGATATCGGTGGGGGTACTACCGAGATTGCCCTGATTTCCCTTAACGGTGTGGTGTATTCCGAATCCGTACGGATTGGCGGTGACCGCTTCGATGAAGCGATTGTGGCCTTTGTTCGCAAGGAATATGGCTCCCTGATCGGCGAGTCCACCGCCGAGCGTATCAAGCACGAGATCGGTACAGCCTACCCGGGCGCTGAAATCCGTGAAATCGACGTGCGTGGCCGGAATCTGGCTGAAGGGGTGCCGCGCAGCTTCACCCTGAACTCCGAAGAGATTCTGGAAGCGCTGAAAGAGCCGCTGGCGGCCATCGTCAACGCGGTCAAGAACGCACTGGAAGCGTCCCCGCCGGAACTGGCCTCCGATATTGCCGAGCGTGGCCTGGTGATCACCGGTGGTGGTGCCTTGCTGCGTGATATCGATCGCCTGCTGTCTGAAGAAACCGGCCTGCCGGTGATCATTGCCGACGACCCGCTGACCTGTGTGGCCCGCGGTGGTGGCAAGGCGCTGGAGCTGATGGACAGCCAGGGCTTTGACATGCTGGCCATGGGCTGATGTCGGCTCCGGCCAATCCTCTTTACCGCCTCGTTGCTGCGCTGATCCTCTCCATTTGTGTCATGGTGCTGGATCAGCGTACGCCGTGGGCGGAGCCGATACGCTACTTTCTGGGTGCCCTGACGGCCCCCGTGCATTACATTGCCCACCTGCCGGTGGATTCTGGCCAGTGGCTATCCGAGCAGGCGCAAAGCCGCTCCTCCCTCCTGGATGAAAACCGCCGTTTGCAGCGCAAATCCTTGATTCTGGAGCAGAAGGTCCAGCGTCTGGCCGTGCTGGAAGCAGAAAATGTTCGCTTGCGTGAGTTGCTCAATTCCTCCGCCAATCTGGATGCCAATGTCCTGGTGGCGGAGATCATTGGCCTGGATGCAGACCCAAACCGGCAGGAGCTGGTGATTAACAAGGGCGCGGGCTCCGATGTGGTCACGGGACAGGCGGTGCTGGATGCCCAGGGGCTGATTGGTCAGGTGGTTGAGGCGGGCCCACTGAGCTCCCGGGTTCTGCTGCTGACCGATGCCAGTCATGCCATGAGTGTTCAGGTTAACCGCAACGGTGTGCGCGCGGTGCTGGCGGGTACCGGCCAGGTCGGTGGGCTGCGCTTGCTGTATGTGCCGGACACCGCGGACATCGAGGAAGGGGACCTGCTGGTGAGTACCGGTCTCGGGCAACGCTATCCCCGCGGTTATCCGGTAGCCAAGGTGACCAGTGTCCGTCATCAGTCTGGCGCGGCCTTCGCCGAGATTACCGCAAGACCGACTGCCCGTATTGATCGCGCAAGCCACGTTTTGCTGGTTCAGCCGTCCGCCCTGCCTGAGCGCAAGACCCCGGAGGTGAGTGATGAGGGATGATCGTCCCGCCGGCTCCGGCGTCATCATTGTGACTTTGCTGCTGGCGGCTTTGCTGGAAGTCGTCCCGCTGCCCGAGGCCATCAACTGGGTGCGTCCTGAGTGGATGCTGTTGGTGCTGGTCTACTGGGTATTGAGCTTGCCGCGCCGGGTGGGGGTGCTGTGGGGCTTCTTTGTGGGCCTGTATATGGATGTGCTCAGTGGCTCCACGCTGGGGCAGTGGGGGCTCGGTTTCTCTCTGGGAGCCTACATCATGCTGCTGGCGTACAAGCGCATGCGGGTGTTTACGGTATTGCAGCAATGTGCGGTGGTCTTCCTGCTGGTGGGCTCGGTGAGCCTCCTGGCGTATCTGGTGCAGGAGTCCGTGGGGCGCACCCTCTATCCCCCCTACACCATCCTCTATTCTTCTCTGGCCAGTGCGGTTGCCTGGCGTCCAGTCTGTGCACTGCTGCGCTGGGTTCAGTTACGGTTTATTGTACGCTGAACAAGCAATTAATAATTAATAGCGAATAATGAATAATTGAGATGTTCATGGCGCGGCGTGGTCACATATGACTTGCTGTCGCGCCCGGTTTGCGTAGTTATTAATTCTTCATTATTAGTTATTCATTATTAACTGGTTTTTATGACTCTCTACCTTGCTTCCGGGTCCCCCCGCCGTGCCGAGCTGCTCCAGCAGATCGCCGTGCCTTTCACTGTGCTGAAAGCGCCGGACATTGATGAAAGGCCGCTGCATAACGAAGATCCGCAGTCCTATGTGGAACGCATGGCGAAGGAAAAATCCCGTGTGGGTGAGCTTCGTCGCCAGAGCGAGGGGCTGCCGGACGGTGCTGTGCTGGGCGCCGATACGGCCGTGGTGCTGGGCAAAGAGATTCTCGGCAAACCCCGTGACCGTGATCATGCCCTGCAGATGTTGCGGGCACTCAGTGGCAACGAGCACCAGGTCATATCTGCACTGGCACTCACCCAGGGCCAGGCCTGTTCTCTGGCCTGCAGCATAACCCTTGTGCGCTTTCGGGAGCTGAACGAGCACCAGCTGGCGCGCTACGTGGCCACGGGAGAAGGGGATGACAAGGCCGGAGGGTACGGCATTCAGGGTTTGGGAGGCGCGCTGGTGGCACAGTTGACGGGCAGTTACAGTGGTGTGGTGGGCCTGCCGCTTGAACAAACGGTAGCGCTACTTGAGCAGGCCGGCCTCGACTACTGGCGCATTGATTGAACATGGCGAAGATACCTTTTAAAACCTGGCGACGACTCTACCTGTCCCTCTGGGGCCTGGTGGCACTGTGCCTGCTGTTGGTGGCGGCCTATGTGGTACTGGCCCGCCAGGCGATGTTGCTGGTGCCGGATTACCGAGAAAAGCTGGAGTTGTTGTTCGAGGAGAAGGCTCAGACGCCCCTGGTCATTGATGAGCTTGAAGGGAAGATGGCAGGGCTTGTGCCGCAGTTTGTAGCGCGCCGCATACGTTTGCCGGCCCCGGAGGGAGAGTCCCCGCTGGAATTGCAGGAAGTGGTGCTGAGTGTCGATGTCCTGCGCTCCCTGCTGGTCCGTGACCTGGTGTTGAAGGAGCTGCGCATCAAAGGGGTGGCCTTGCACCTGGTGCGAGGTGACGATGGCAAGGTGCGCTTGCGCGGCCTGGATATCAAGAACAGTTCTGCCAGCAACGAGCCCGCGCCCATAGAGCGCTTTTTGCGCATTTTTTACCGCCAGCAGTTGCTGACCGTCCATGACGCACAGTTGTCTCTGGACTGGCCGGGAATGCCGCCGTTGGCCGCCTCCAGATTGAGCGCTACCCTCATCAATGATGGCGACAATCACCTGCTGTCTCTGAACGTAGAGGCCCGGGACCGTCCCCTTCGGCTGGAAGCCAAGGCGCATCTTTATGATGATGCCTTTGCTCTGGATGAGGTGGATGCGGACCTGTATCTCAAGGTGCGCGGGCAACGTCTTGAAGAGTGGCTGCCTTCGACCCTGAAATTGCCGCTGTCGGTGGAGGGACTGCAAGGCAAGCTGGAATTCTGGGGGAGCCTGGAAGCCGGGCAACCGCAGGAAGGTCAGCTTGCCCTGTCAATGCCGGCGGTGACCCTGCGTGATGACAAGATGCTCTGGCCTCTGTCCGCCGTTTCCGCTCGCCTGGCACTCAAGCGCGATGATGATCAGGCGGTGTTAAGCCTGCTGAATCTGAGCGGGCAGACGGCCGCCGGCCAGCTGCGACTGGGTGATATGGCGTTGCAATGGGATACCGAAGGTGAGCAGCGAAGCTGGCAGGCACGCACCGGAGATTTGCCGTTGCGTGCGCTTAGTCAGCAGCTGCAGCAATGGCCGTTTGCCCTGCCCGAGAAGGCTGACAAGCTTCGTGAATTACTCAAGGCCTTGTCGCCCCAAGGTGTGGTGGATGGCCTCTATGTCCGGGGTGTTGGCCGTTCCCTGGAAAATTTTCAGGCTCGTTTTACCGGGCTTGGCAATCAGGCCAGTGGCAAACTTCCGGGAGTTTCTCGCCTGAGTGGATGGGTCTCCGGTAATTCAGAGCAGGGACGTGTTCATCTTTACAGCGATAGCCTGGCACTGAATCTGCCTTTGCTATTCGACCAGCCCCTGGCCGGGCAGATGGCCGGGGTGCTCGACTGGCGCCGCGACGGGGATGACTTGACGGTGCGTAGCGGCAGGTTGCGCGTTGTGAATGACGACGCCCATGGCGAGGCCATGGTGTCGGTGAAGGTGAGCAAGGGGCAGGTGCCCGAGTTGCGCCTGGCCGCGGAGATCTATGACGGTGACGGGGCTCAGGCGAGCCGCTATATCCCGTTGCGCAAATTGTCCGATGGCCTGGCCGACTGGCTGGGCCAGGCCTTGCAGGGCGGGCACTTGAGGCGAGGCCAGCTGCTCTATCAGGGGCCTGTCAAAATTGACCCGGATCACCAGCAGGACCGTACCTTCCAGATGCGATATCAGGGCGAGGATATTGTCATGTCAATCCTCCCCGAATGGCCCCTGGCCCGTAATGTGACGGCGGATGTGTTTATTAATGGCCGTGAAGTCAGGGGGATTGCCTCGAAAGGCAACATCTACGGTAGCGAAGTAAGCCAGGTGTATGTCGACGTCCCTGCATTCGCTACCGAGCAAGGGCCGAGATTGATTGTCTCCGGCAAGTTGAAAGGGCCGCTGGCAGATCTGGACTCGCTGATGCACGACACGCCTCTGCAAAAGCAGTTGCCGGAAGAGCTTCTGGACTGGCGTATGCAGGCGGGCAACGTGGATGGCCGCCTGCTGCTGGATTTTCCCTTCAAGCCAGCCAAAGATGAGGGGCTGACAGTCATTGTGGATGGTCGTGTTGAGCAGGGTGTGCTTGAAAACCCGGCACGTAAACTGATCGTCAGTGACGTGAAAGCGCCCGTGTATTTCCACCTTCGCGACGGGGTGCAGATCCCGGAACTGCAAGCGTCTGTATTGGGCGGCAAGGTTACCGGGCGCTGGGAAACAAACCCGCAGGGAAGTCAGTTGGCGCTGCAGGGCGCGTTGCCTGTGAGCCAGTTACGCGACTGGCTGGGCTTTGCCTGGTTGTCGCCAGCCAGCGGAGATATGCCCCTGGAAATGACAATGGATATACCCTGGAAAGAGACGGGGTTTGCCCTTCGTGCGCACTCGTCCTTGCGCGGAGTGGCCGTGGATGCGCCGGCACCGCTGGGGAAAAAGGCGGATACGGAAAGCAGTCTGGATGTGGAAATTCGCGGAGAGGGTTCCCGTCAGAACTTGTACCTGGATGTGGGCAACCTCTGGCGTGGGCGGATGGCCATCGGGCAGACCCCGTTGCGCGGGGATGTGGTGGTGGGGGCTGGCAGCCTGACTCTGCCGGAGTCTGGTATCTCTCTGCGCGGTCAGCTTGCCAGGGCTAATGCGGCGGACTGGATTGATTTTATTTCCGAGAAAATGGTGCCCGCTTTTGAGCGTGATCCGGGGGAGGCCTCCGGTAATGAAGCAGAAGCTGAAGCGTCGATCAGTAAAGTCAGCCTGCGGATTGAGTCGCTGGATCTTTTTGGCGTGAATGTGAACGATGCCAGCCTTTCAGTGTTGCCGACCAATCAGGGCTGGGATCTGGCCCTCAGCAGCAAGGCCATTGCGGGTTCGGTACGCATTCCCGAGGGTTTTGAAGCGCGCGGTGACAAACCGCTCTCGTTGTCGGTCAGTCGAATGAATATTGCCATGCCTGCGGTGGAAGAGGGAGATGCCGTGACGCCACCAGTTTCCCCCCTGCAGCTCCCGCCCATGGATGCCCGTCTCGATAACTTGAGGGTTGATGGCGAAGAGTACGGTGAGTGGAAGGGGAGTGTTCGTCCGCTGGCACAAGGTGTGCGTATTTCCAACCTGGTAGGCAACTGGCGCTTTACCGAGATCGAGGGCAGTCTGGACTGGACAGAGCAAGCTGGAGATAGTGGCAGTCAGTACAGTCGCTTCAGTGGTCTTGTGAAGGCAGAAAAGCTGGAAAGAGCGCTGAAAGCCTGGGATATGCCTGAGTTGATTCAATCGGACGATGCCCAGGCCAAAGTGGTGCTGGGATGGCAGGACTGGCCGCTGAACCCGGACTATCTTGCACTGGATGGTCAGGCTCGCGTGGATATCGGCGAATGCCGCATCCCTGAGACTGACACCAAAACGTCATTCCTGCGGGTGCTTGGGGTGTTGAATTTGGGCACCATCCAGCGACGGCTGCGACTTAATTTTTCCGATCTGTACAAGAAAGGTTTGAGCTGCGACAGCATTACTGGTGACTTCCTGATTGAGGGCCCGTTGGTATCGACCACGAATCTGCAGATTCGCTCTCCGTCGGCCCAGATTGAAGTGCAGGGGCAGATGAATCTGGACAAGGAAACCCTTGATCACAAGATGGAAGTGACCCTGCCGCTGTCCAGTAACCTTTATGCGGGTTGCCTGGCAGGTCCCGCGGCCTGCGCCGGCATTTTTGTGGTGGAGCGGATCTGGGGCGACAAGCTGGATCGCACTGCCACCCTGGAATATGCGGTAACGGGCACCTGGGCTAACCCGAAAGTGACTGAGACCGAAGGGATATTCGAATGACGCAGACAGTGAGGTTGGCGGCAATCCAGATGACCAGCGGCAGTGAGGTCCAGGCCAATCTGGATGCGGCCCGGCGCGGCTTGCGGCAAGCGGCCGATGCGGGCGCGGCGCTGGCGGTGCTACCGGAGAATTTTGCCCAGTATGGTGGCGATTACCGTAGCCTCTCTGCCCAGTATGTCTGGCTGAAAGAATGGCTTTGCGAGCAGGCAAAAACCCTGGGTATGGCCATTATTGGGGGGAGTATCCCTGCCGGGGAAAGGCTGGACGGCAGCCCGGTGCCGGCTCCACTGGTGCGGGCCCGTAGCCTGGCCATTGATGAAAATGGCAGGGTGCAGGGCACGTACGACAAGCTTCATTTGTTCGATGCCCAGGTCAATGATGCCCAGGGACGTTACTGCGAATCGGACGTTTTTGAGCCGGGAGACCAGACTCAGGTGGTGACGTTGGCTGGACTGAAAGTGGGGCTGGCGATCTGCTATGACCTGCGCTTCCCGGCTCTCGCGCAGCAGCTGGCAAGGGATGGGGCCGATCTACTGGTCTACCCTTCGGCATTTACGGCGGTGACCGGTGCGGCCCACTGGGAGTTGCTGCTGCGGGCCACAGCGGTACAGACGGGTTGCTATACACTGGGCGCGAACCAGTGTGGTCAGCATGCGCCGCGTCGTGCCAGCTTCGGTCGTTCCCTGCTAGCCAATCCGTGGGGAGACGTGATTGCTGCTCTGGATGATCATCCTGATGTGCTTGTTGCCGAGCTGGACCTTGCTACCATGAAGGAACTTCGCCAACGTATCCCGGTGCAACGTCACCAACGACTCCAGATTAAAGGTCCCTGATGAGCGATACCCTGTCCATTGCTGAATCCATTCTGTTGGCCCCTGCGAACTTGCACACCGGCCAGCTGGAATCCTTGCTTAACGGTAAGCTGACCGGGCAGGCGGATTATGCCGATATCTATTTCCAGCACAGTCGCCATGAGGCCTGGGTGCTGGAAGATGGCATTGTCCGTGACGCCAGTTTCAGCACCGAGCGGGGCGCCGGCGTGCGCATTGTTCAGGGGGACAAGACCGGCTTTGCCTACAGCGATGACATCACGCTTGCGGCCCTGCAGCAGGCCAGCGGAGCGGCCCGGGCGATTACTCGTCAGGGGCAGGATCGTCAGATCCGCCTGGCCAGTAGCCAGGCGCCGGTCCGCTATCAGGCGCTGGATCCCCTGCAGGGCTGGCCAGCGGAAGAAAAAGTGGCGCTGCTGCAGCGTCTGGATGCCCTGGCCCGTTCACTGGATCCGGCCATTGTGGAAGTAACGGCCAGCCTCAGTGCAGTTCAGGACGTGGTCATGGTGGTGGCCAGCGATGGCACCCTGGCTGCAGATGTGCGGCCATTGATCCGCTGTAATGTGAGTGTGATTGCCGAACGGAATGGCCGTCGCGAGCGCGGCAGCGCGGGTGGCGGCGGTCGCGTCAGCTATGACTGGCTGCTGCAGGATAATCGTGTGGAAAGCTGGGCCCGGGAAGCGGTGCGTGGCGCATTGCTGAATTTGGAAGCGGAAGCGGCCCCGGCGGGCTCCATGCCGGTGGTCTTGGGGCCCGGCTGGCCGGGAGTCCTGTTGCATGAAGCGGTGGGACACGGCCTGGAAGGGGACTTCAATCGCAAGGGCACTTCCATGTTTGCCAAAAAACTGGGCCAGCAGGTGGCCTCCAGTCTGTGCACGGTGGTTGATGATGGCACCCTGCTGGATCGTCGTGGCTCGCTCAATGTGGACGATGAGGGGACCCCCAGCGCCTGCAATACCCTGATCGACAAAGGCAAACTGGTGGGCTACATGCAAGACAAGACCAATGCCCGACTGATGGGGGTGGCTCCCACCGGCAATGGCCGCCGGGAGTCTTATGCGCACCTTCCCATGCCGCGCATGACCAACACTTATATGCTGCCGGGCGAGAGTGATCCGGAAGAAATTATCGCCAGCCTCGACCGTGGTATCTATGCAGTGAACTTTGCGGGTGGCCAGGTAGATATCACCTCAGGTCGCTTTGTGTTTTCCACCAGCGAGGCTTATCTGGTGGAAAAGGGCAAGATTGTCTGCCCGGTGAAAGGGGCGACCCTGATTGGCAGCGGTGCTGAAGTGATGGACCGCATTTCCATGGTGGGTAACGACCTGGCACTGGATTCCGGCATCGGCGTGTGCGGCAAGGAAGGCCAGTCCGTCCCGGTGGGGGTCGGCCAACCGACGCTGCGAGTGGATGCTCTCACGGTTGGGGGAACTGCCTGATGTCCTCGGTGCTGGACACCCTGGCGCGGATGCGTCTGTTTGAGGGTTTAAGTGAGGATGAGCTCGAACTACTGGAAACGCTGGTGTTTGTGAATCGGGTGTCCGCCGGGCAGACGGTATGCGAAGAGGGAGACCGTAGTGATTTCGTCTGCTTTGTGGTGCGTGGTTCCCTGGATATCGTGAAGACCAATGTGGACGGCGGTGAAGTGGTAATTGCGCATCTGCATGCGGGGGATTCCATGGGCGAGATGGCCCTGGTCGATAACGAGCCACGCTCTGCCACGGTCAGGGTGGCGGAGGATGCCACCCTGATAGTACTGACCCACAAGGGGCTCGATCAGTTGCGCAAGCGCAGTCCCAGCGCGGCGACCCAGGTCATGGAAAATATCGCCCGCCTGCTGTGTGTGCATCTGCGGCGCACTTCCTCTCAGCTGGCGCAGTTCAAGCTGGCCGCAGGCTGAACGTCTCCTTTTTGGGTCGCTGTAAACGGAACCAACAAGATGAACAAGATCGTTGCCTTGCTGCTGCCGTTACTCCTGGCTGCCTGTGATCCGCTACAGTTGCCCGCAGATATCCAGCTGCCGGATGGCGCGGTATATGACGGTGATATTGAAGACAACCTGTTCCATGGTCAGGGCGTGCTGACATGGCCGGATGGGCGTCGTTACAGCGGTGAATTCCGCCAGGGTCTGATGACCGGAAAGGGGCGACTGGAAGACCGCGATGGTTGTGTTCAGGAAGGTGACTTCGTTCAGGGCGTGCTGAACGGTGAGGGGCGCTATGACTGCGACGGCAGCAGCTACCAGGGAACCTTTAAAAATGGTGAGCTGATCAAGGGCTCAGCGGCCTACCTGGACGACAACACTTACCAAGGTGAATTTCAGCATTTTCAGCCTCACGGTAAGGGCAAGTGGACCACCGCGTCCGGAGAAGAATTTGAAGGCCAGTTTGTTGACGGCTTTCTGGAATCCGGCCGTTATCAGAACCAGAGTGGCATGGTTTACCAGGGGGAGTTCGAGTGGTTCAGCTTTGATGGCAAAGGCGAGCTGACCCGGCCTGATGGTGTTGTGATCAGAGCGCAGTTTGAGAACGGTCAGGCGCAGGGCAAGGGGGTTCGCATCCTTCCCGGTGAAAATGGACCTGTGGAAGAAAAAGGATACTTTGTTGCTGGCGACTACTACCCCAGCAAGCAGGCCTACGAGCAACGCGAGAAGGCGCAGGCATCAGGGATGGAGGCACGGCTTTATACCGAAGCCAGTCGCCTGCAACTGGTCCTGTCTTCGCTGGCGCCGCAGCGGCCAGGTGTTCGTGACGTGTACTTCCTTGCCATTGGCGGCGACGGTACTTCCGGGGTGTTCAGCCGGGAAGTGGATTGGGTCAGCGAACAGCTTGGCGGCGTGCTTGACCTCAAGCGCCGTCAGGTAAAACTGGTCAATGGCGGCGGCGATGAACTGCCGCTGGCGACCCGCACCAGTGTGCATGAAGCCCTGAACGCGCTGGATGGACTGATGGATCCGGAGGAGGATCTGCTGCTGGTGCACATCGTTAGCCACGGCACCTCCAACGGTGAACTGGTGCTGGATACCCGTAATATGCCGTTGAATAACCTGACCGTGGCGGACGGCAAGCAGTGGCTGAATGCCCTGAAAGTGAAGCATCAATGGATTGTGGTGTCTGCCTGTTATTCCGGCCAGTGGGTCAATGCGCTGGCTTCGCCACGGCGAGCGGTGTTTGCCTCTGCAGCGCAGGATCGTACTTCGTTTGGCTGTGGTGATGATTCCGAGCGTACCTGGTTTAGCCGCGCCCTGTATGGTGAGGACATGGGTGCCGGCATCCATGACCCTGATGCCTGGTTTGCTGCCGCCAGCGGCCGGGTGACCGCCATGGAGCAGGAGCAGGGCATCGCCGAGGAAGAGCATTCCCTGCCGCAGAAGTCCGTGGGGAAAGGGTTTGTCAGTTGGTGGCAGAGTGAGACGCTGACCGCGCCGAACTGACAAACTGCAAGCTACAACGCGTCCAAGGCTTCCAGGATTTGAAGCGCCTTGCCCGCGAACACTGAAAGGGTGCGCGGGTGTGATGCTTTTGGCGTGTTGCGTGAAGCGTCGTCATCAATACAGCGGCGCAGTCTTGTCCAGCTGATTGAGGTAGTTCATCAGCTTGCGGCGCTCCCGTTTGAATTTGTCTTTGTCTGCGGCGCTGGCCGTGTCCGGGTCCGCCACTTTTGACTTCAGTGCGTTGCGGGTCAGGTTGCGCAGTTGCTGACGATCGCCGTGTGGGTAGGCATCCAGGATTTGTTGCAGCGTGGCGTCTGCATCGCGGGGTTGATCGCAGGCTGCGATCTGGTCTACCCAGTTGCTCAATCGCTGCTGGCGGAACGGGTCATTGAGTGCGGCCAGTGCCTGCTCAATCTGTTCGATGTTGGATTCGCGCACCAGGCGACCAATGTAGAGTGAGTGGCGGCGGCGCGCTTCGTGGCTGGTAATGCGGCGAGCCTCCTCCAGACCTTTTATCAAACCGTCGCTGAGCGGTAGCCGTTGCTGCTCTCCCTGCTTCAGCTCCATGAGCGACTGCCCAAGTTCCTGCAAGGCCAGGTCATCACGTTTCTGTTCTGACTTGCTGGTGTACTGGTCGTCGTTATACTCGGTCATCGGATCCACTATTTATCGTCTAGGTAACGGAAGCGCTATTTTATGTCTGATTCCCCCGTAACGACAGCGGTACTCGACGCAGCGCAGCTGCGCCAGGCAGAAGACACGGCCAGCTGGGTGCTGGAAGAGGGTAAACGCCTGGGCCTGGATGGGGTGGAGGTGAATGTGAGCCTGAGCCAGGGGTTCTCGGTCAATGTGCGTCAGGGGGAGGTGGAAACAGTGGAGTTCCACCGTGATCGAGGTGTTTCACTGACCGTCTTCAAGGGCCTGTGCAAGGGCCATGCGAGCAGCTCTGACGATAGCCGGGATAGCCTGCGTGACAGCCTCAAGGCAGCCGCAGCCATTGCCAGCTACACCGAAGCCGATAAATATGCCGGCTTGGCACCGGCGGCCGAGCTGGCCAAAGAGATTCCCGACCTGGATCTCTACCATCCCTGGGAAATGGACACGCCGCGCGCTATTGAAGAAGCGCTGGCCTGCGAAACGGTAGCGCGCGCGGACAAGCGGATCGTGAATTCCGAGGGGGCCTCGGTGAACAGTGGTGCCAGTCTGCGCGTGTTCGCTACGTCTGAAGGGTTCCTGCATGGTTATCGCGGCACCCACCACAGCCGCGTCTGCAGTGTGGTGGCCGAGGATGCCGAGGGAATGCAGCGGGATTACTGGTATGACGGCGGCCGCATTGGAGCCTCACTGCAAAGTGCTCAGGAGGTGGGCGAGCAGGCCCGTGAGCGTACCCTGGCCCGGTTGGGGGCGATTATCCCGGAGACGGGTGAATTGCCGATCATCTTTGCTCCTCAAGTGGCTTCCGGCTTGCTGGGTCATCTGGTTTCCGCCATCAGTGGAGGCTCCATCTACCGTCGCAGTTCGTTCCTGCAGGACAGCCTGGGCAAGGCCGTGTTGCCCAAGGGGTTTGCTCTGGGTGAACAGCCGCATCTGCCGGCCGGTAATTCTTCTGCGCCTTTTGACGGTGATGGTCTGCCTACCCGCGCCCAGTTCTTTATAGAAGATGGCATTCTCAATCAGTTCGCACTGGGCCTGTATGCCGGCCGCAGACTGGGCATGGCTCCCACTGGCAATGGCGGCGGCGTCCGCAATCTTCATGTCACAGATACCGGTGAATCCCTTGAGGCGCTGATGGCAAAAGCGGGCAAAGGTATTCTGGTGACGGAAGTAATGGGGCAGGGGGTCAATGTGGTTACTGGCGACTACTCCCGTGGTGCCACTGGTTTCCTTTTTGAGAACGGTGTCATACAACAGCCGCTTCAAGAGTTTACGATTGCGGGGCATCTTGGCGATATGCTGAGAGGTATTCAGGGGAGCGGTACGGATGTGGATCGTCGTGGCAACATTGCCTGCGGTTCTTTGCTGCTGTCACCCATGAAAATCGCAGGGCGATAACATTATCCATTTGTGGGGGAACATGATGTCTGAAATGAATCCATACCAACAGCCGACCGCGGATGTGGCGGTGCCAGTACAGGGCGGGGAACTGACGCTGGGCGAGCCCAAAAAGATTTCAGTGGGCGATGCCATGGGTTGGTTTGGCCAGGGCAAGGAAATGCTGTCAGGTAACTGGGGGCTGGTGATTGGCAGCCTGATCGTGATCATGCTGTTGAACATGGCCGTGCAGTTCATTCCCTTTATCGGCTGGTTGGCTGGCATGTTTATCATGACGCTGCTGTATGCCGGACTGGTGAAAATGTTCTACCGTCTTGATAGTGAAGGCAGTGCCGAATTTGCTGATTTGTTTGCGGGCTTTTCGGAGAAGACCGGTCCGTTGGTGATTCTTGCGCTGATCCAGATGGCGGTGTATTTCGTGGTAATTGTGGTGGCGTTGGCTGCCGTGTTCATGGTGTTGGGTTTCGATGCAGACACCCTGAATGCCATGGAATCCGGCATTATGCCTGATTCGGCGGCCAGCGGAGGTGCAATCGCTGCGGTTGTGTTCGTGATGTTCCTGCTGTTCGTGGGGATTGGCCTGCTGTTTTACTTCAGCATTCCGCTGGTGTTTCTGGGCAATCAGGGGCCGGGTGAAGCGCTTGCTACCAGCTTCAAGGCCTGCCTGAAAAACTTTGTGCCGTTGTTGATCTACGGCATCGTGGCAACACTGCTGGTGATGGTGGCCTCCATTCCCCTTATGCTCGGATTGCTGTTCGCCATGCCGTTGCTGGCAGGAGCCTACTACGCTTCCTTCAAACAGGTATTTGCGGAATAAGGCCTCAGGCGCATAAAAAAAGCCGGAAGGGTTTCCCTTTCGGCTTTTTTGCTTGAGCTACGAGCTACGCTTGATTTGATAGGGTAACCCCGAATAGTTTCCGAATTTCTGCATTCAACGAAGCCGCTGTAGGAACGTAGCGTAGCGGAGTAACGCACGGAGTGCGGCCCCGAAGGGGTGAGCGCAGCGAATAACCTGCCTGCAGGCGATCCGAGCCTCAGCGAGGTAAGGATTCCAGAAACGCCTTAAGGATGGGCCGGTGAGCAGGTGGCATGTGCGGTTTTCGCATGTTGCGTGAAGCGTACTGCTTGTTGCGTCTGTTAAACCAGCAAATTGGCGTAGAGGATGGTGGCCAGTCCCAGAAAGGCCATGAAGCCGACGATGTCGGTGATGGTGGTCAGTACCACGGAACCAGCCAGTGCCGGGTCGATTCCCATCTTCTTCATGATCATGGGCAGCAAGGCGCCGGCGCAGGCGGCCATGATCAGGTTGATGACCATGGCGACGCCAATCACCAGGCCGATACTGGGATCGTTGAACCAGAGTCCGGCGGTAATACCGATCACTGTCGCCCAAAGCAGGCCGTTGATGGCGCCCACTGACAGTTCCTTGAACAGCAGGTAACGGGTGTTATTGGACTGGATTTGGCCCAATGCCATGGCGCGGATCACCAGCGTCAGGGTCTGGCTGCCGGCGATCCCACCCATGCTGGCAACGATGGGCATGAGAATGGCCAGTGCCACCACTTTTTCCAGTGTGGCTTCAAACAGGCCGATAACGGCTGAGGCGGCCATGGCCGTGAGCAGGTTGATGCCCAGCCACAGGGCGCGGCGGCGGGCGGTTTGCCACACGGAGCCGAACGTATCCTCGTCGTCATCCAGGCCGGCCATACTCATCAGGGAGTGATCGGCTTCTTCCATGATCACGTCTACCACGTCATCAATGGTGATTCGGCCCACCAGCATGCCTTCCTCATCGATCACGGGCGCAGTCACCAGGTCATGCCGCTCGAAGATTTTGGCTACCTCGGAAGCCGGCAGGGCCGCAGGTATGGACTGGATATCAGTGATCATCGCCTCACGCACGGTGGTGCCCGGGTCGCTGATCAGAACCTTGGTGAGAGGCAAAAGCCCGATGAACTGATTCTTCCGGTTGACGACGGCCAGGTTATCCGTGGTGCGTGGAATCTCGCCTCGCAGGCGCAGGTACCGCTGTACTACCTCGAAAGTGATTTCCGGGCGTACCGTGATCACGTCGGTATTCATGATCCCGCCGGCGGTATCCTCCGGGTAGCTCATGACGTGTTCGAGACGTTCGCGGTTCTGCTCGTCCAGGCTGGCCATTACCTGGCTGGTGATGTGATCCGGCAGTTCCTGCAGCAAATCCGCCAGGTCATCGGTGTCCAGTTCTTCAACCAGCGATACCAGCTCATCGGTGCTGAGGTTGCGGAGCAGCTCTACCCGGACCTCTTCGCCCAGGTACTGGAGAACTTCTGTTTCCTGCTCCTTGTTGAGGAGTTGCCAAAGAATCTCCCGCTCGCGGGGCGGGGAAGACTCAATCAGGTGAGCGACTTCTGCGCCGGGCAGGTTGTTGATCAGCTGGCGAACCTGTGAGTAGGTACCACTGGCGAGCGCGCGGTTGATCGCTTTGAGATGTTGCTGGCTGCGGCTGCTATCGGCGGGCATTGGAAAATCAGTTAATAGTTAATAATTAATAGTGAATAGCTGGAAATGCAAAAACAGCTATCGACATTGCCTGTAAACAGTAACAGTCGTGACGTCTGGGGGGTACCGGTTTTAGTTATTAACTATTCATTATTAACTATTAATTACGATCCTACTCTCCCTCATCGAACATCCGGGCAAACAGGTCTTCCAGTTCGTTCATGGCATCCGCTTCATCGGGGCCCTGTACCTGAAAGGTGACCTGGCTGCCTTTGGCTGCACCCAGCATCAGAAGTCCCATGATACTTTTCGCATCGATGGGGTTGCCGTTATGAATCACATGGATGCGGCTGTCATAACGGGAGGCCACGCTCACTACCTTGGCGGCTGCGCGTGCATGCAGCCCCAGTTTGTTGATCACGTCGAGTTGTTTTTCAATCATGGGTCGGGTGTTCCTGGGCCGGGAGCGTAGGCAGCTTAATGTTTTTCGCGGTGGCGTACCTGCAGGGTAATGCCCTGCTCGCGCAAGCGTTTTGCCAGCTGCTCCACAATGAAGACAGAGCGATGTCGTCCACCGGTGCAGCCAATGGCGACAGTGACGTAGCTGCGGTCACTGTGTGCGAAGGCGGGGAGCCAGCGCTGCACAAAGCCGCTGATGTCATCGAGCATGTCGTGGCTGGCCTGGTGCTGCTGCAGAAAATCGATAATGGGCTGGTCCATCCCGGTCAGTGGCCGCAGGGCTGGATCCCAGTGGGGGTTGGGTAGTACGCGGACATCAAAGACCAGATCGGCGTCATTGGGCAGGCCGTTCTTGAAACCAAAGGACTCCAGCTGAAGGGACAAGTTGCTCTGGCGGCGGGCAACCCGTTCACGGATCTGGTTTCGCAGGCTATGGACTTCGTAATTGCTGCTGTCGATGACCAGGTCAGCGCGCTGACGGATGTTGGCCAGCAGTACCCGTTCATGCTGGATGGCGTCTTCCAGGGTGCGATCGCCTGTGCCCAACGGGTGGCGGCGGCGGGTGGCGCTGAAGCGCTTGAGCAGGGTGTTGTCGTCTGCATCCAGATAGACAATTTCAGTGTCGATCTGCTGCTGGTGAAGCGCATCCAGAATACGGTCAAAGGCTTGCAGCTGGGCAGGCACATTTCGGGCATCAATGCCCACCGCGACCCGCTCAATGGGGGCCTCGCCATCATTCAGCTGGCTGGTGAGGGTAGGCAGCATGCCAACTGGCAGGTTATCCACGCAGTAGTAACCCTGGTCCTCCATGGCCTGCAGGGCAGTGGTTTTGCCGGAGCCGGAACGGCCGCTGATGATGGTCAGTTTCATGGGTTTGCGACCGGGCTGCGTGGCTGCTTGGTTGTTGGCTGCATGTAACTTTCGCGGATCATGATGCCAGTCGGAGTTCTGCCTCGGATTCTACGGCGGTCAGGTAAAGCTTGTGGGTGTCCTGGCTGCTTCGCAATTCATTGCGATAGTCATCGTCGTTGAACAGTGTAGCCAGGTGACTCAGGGTCTTGAGATGTTGTTCGGGATTTTCCTGGGGAACCAGCAAAACAAACACCAGATCCACCGGGCGGCCGTCAACAGCGTCAAAATCAATGGGGGTGTCCAGCTTGAGCAGCAGGCCCACGGGTTGTTGGCAGTGTCCCAGGCGGCAGTGAGGAATGGCAATGCCTTCACCGATGCCGGTGGAGCCCAGTTTTTCCCGGGCTACCAGCGCATCGAATACCTCCTGCTCATTCAGGGTGTCACAGCCGGCCGCAGCCAGCTGTGCAACCTGATCCAGCAACTGTTTCTTGCTGCTGGCCTGTACTCCGCTATGGGTACGTGCTTCGGTGAGTATTTCGCGAACTCGCATAATTGTCGTTTCGGTTTAGTGACCGTGCTTGTGGCTGACGGTCTTTTCCTTGTGCTTGAGGATCTGACGATCAAGTTTGTCGGTCAGTTTGTCGATGGCCGCATACATGTCGTCGGCTTCAGCGGTGGCGAACAGGTCTGCCCCGGAAATATGGATGGTGGATTCTGCCTTGTGAGTCTTCGGTTCCGGAGAAAGAATTACCTGGATGCTGGTGATCTGGTCGAAGTGCCTTTCCAGACGGGAGAACTTGTCGCCGACATAAGTGCGAAGAGCGTCGGTAACTTCCAGGTGATGACCGCTGATATTAATTTGCATGGCTGGCTCCTTTACCTGCTTGTTGGGCCCGTCATTCGTGCCCTACACCAAACGCTTGCGAGCACTGGATGACGGTATTCTCATTGCCTCACGATACTTGGCAACGGTCCGGCGCGCTACGTTGATTCCCTGATCGTTGAGCAAGCTGGCCAGTTTGTTATCACTGAGCGGCTTGCGGGGATTCTCGGCGGCGACCAGCTTCTTAATAATGGCACGAATAGCGGTGGAGGAACACTCGCCTCCGCCGTCTGTTCCCACGTGGCTGGAAAAGAAATATTTCAGCTCAAAGACGCCGCGGGGTGTCATCATGTATTTCTGGTTGGTAACCCGACTGATGGTTGATTCGTGCATCTCGACGGCCTCGGCGATGTCGGCGAGTACCAGGGGTTTCATGGCTTCTTCGCCATAATCAAAGAAGTCCTGCTGCACTTCAACAATGCGGGTGGCCACCTTGAGCAGGGTGTCGTGGCGGCTTTGCAGACTCTTGATGAACCACTTGGCTTCTTGCACGCAGTTTTTCAGGTATTGTCCATCTTCCCCGGAGGTCTGCCTGGCAAGGCTGGCATACTGTTGCTGCAGGTTCACCTTGGGCAGGATGTCATCATTGAGGCTGACCTGCCAGCGTCCATTGTGCTGGCGCACAATCACGTCTGGTACTGCATAGTCTACGGAGCTCTCGCCAATTTGCTCACCGGGTGCAGGATCGAGTGTACGGATTAGCGAAAGGGCATCCAGTAGCTCCTGCTCACTGGTCTGGAGCACCCTTCTCAGGGCGGCATAGTCATGCTTTTCCAGCAGCTCAAGGTGTTTCAGTAATTCCATGGCCAGGGACAGATAGGGGGTGTCCCCTGGCAGTTGGCGTAGCTGGACGGCAAGGCAATCAGCCAGATCGATACTGGCAACGCCGAGAGGATCAAACTGCTGCAGCCGGTGCTGCACTGCCAGCACTTCATCAGCTTCCAGCTCGTCACCCTCAGTAAGCAGGCCTTCTTGCTGGTTGACCATCTCGACAATATCGTCAATGGACGTGGTCATGTAACCACGGTCGTCTACCGATTCGATGATGGCCATGGCGATGATGCGATCCACATCGCTCATGGGGGTCAGATTCAGCTGCCACAGCAAGTGGTCTTGGAGGCTTCCGGAAACGGAATGGCGCTGCTGCCATTCATCGGCGTCGTCAGGAAGGGTGGCGGAGCTGCTGCTCTGGCCCGAATAGACGTCGTCCCATTCGGTTTCTATGCCTGGGTCGCTGTCCACGAATTCTTCGAGGGCGTCGTCGCGCTCGGGATTGAGTTCGTCATCCTGACGCTCTTCGTCAGCTTCGGGGAGGGCATCGTCACCAAAATCGTCAGCCAGCTCAAGCAGCGGATTGCTTTCCACGGCCTGCTGAATCTCCTGGCGTAGATCCAGAGTGGAGAGCTGGAGGAGGCGGATGGCCTGCTGCAGCTGAGGCGTCATGGTCAGCTGCTGGCCGATTTGTAATTGTAGTGTGGGCTTCATACTGCTCAGGTTGGTGATTGATCCCCAAAACCTGAGAATAGCAGCTTCAAAGTCTTACTAGCAATAATTGTGCCAGTGATGCTTGTGTGGTAGGGAGGGGTGAGTTAATAGTTAATAATGAATAATTAATAGCTGCGCGGTCAGATAGCTCGGCTGCTTCAAGCGTGGAGGCCGCGCCCATCTCTTGGGCGCGGCCTCCTTCGGTTCAAAACGGGGAGCCTGTCCCGCGACGTTATTCATTATTAACTATTAATTCTTTCTAAAGTCTGAAGTCCGCCCCCAGATACACATCCCGCACCTGCTGGTTGGAAAGGATGGTGTCGGCGTCGCCGGAGGCGATGATGTGGCCGGCACTGACGATATAGGCGGTATCGCAAATATCCAGGGTTTCGCGCACGTTGTGGTCAGTGATCAGCACGCCAATGCCGCGCTCTTTGAGGTGGCGAATGATGCCCTTGATGTCGTTCACGGAAATCGGGTCGACCCCGGCGAAAGGTTCATCCAGCAGGATGAAGTCCGGGTCGGTGGCCAGACCGCGGGCAATTTCTGCGCGGCGACGCTCCCCCCCGGACAGGCTCATGCCGAGCGAGTCGCGGATATGCGTGATATGGAACTCCTTGAGCAGGTTTTCCATGCGTTCGTGGCGTTCCTGCTTGCTGAGTTCCTTGCGGGTTTCCAGGATCGCCATAATGTTCTCTTGTACCGTCAGACGGCGAAAGATACTGGCTTCCTGGGGCAGGTAGCCGATGCCTCGCTTGGCGCGACCATGCATGGGCAGATGGGTGATGTCGGTTTCATTAATTTCAATACGGCCAGCATCAGCCTCGACCAGCCCAACAATCATGTAAAAACAGGTGGTTTTGCCGGCACCATTGGGGCCAAGTAATCCGACGATCTGCCCGGAGTCTACGTCCAGGGACACGTCTTCGATCACCCGGCGGCCTTTATAGCTCTTGGCCAGGTGATGGGCGCGTAGGTGCGTCATGGCTTGGAAGACTCCGAATCTGTGTTGTCTTTCTTGTCGTTGCCGGGGATCTGGTTCTCCGCCGGGATGACCAGGCGAACCCGCTGGTCGCCTTCACTGCTGGCATCCACGCGCTTGGAGTCCAGGCTGTATTCTACCTTGGCGCCCTCAAAGGTGTTGCCCTTGTGGCGGATAAAGGCATCGCCAGTCAAAACCAGGGTGCGGGCCTTGATGTCGTAAACCAGATTGCCAGCGTGGGCCTCCAGGTCTTCACCTTCCGACAGCTTTACCGGGCTGCCAGTCGCTTCCACTCGAACCAATTCGCCGTTCTTGGTGAACAGCGACATTTTATCGGCTTGCATGCTGCGGTTGCCTTGCAGCAACTCCACATTGCCACTGTATACACCGGTTCCGGCATCCTGCTCAAAACGGCCGCGATCGGCGGAAACGGAAATCGGGCCCTCTACCGGGGCGGCGCAGGCAATGCTGGAAAACAGGGCCAGGCAGGCGCCCAGAGCCTTACGATGCCGGGGCATTGAATTCACTCTCTACTCCTTGATCGAGGGATAATACCCCTTTGTCGAGATCGGCCTCCAGTGCGCCGGCGCGGGTCTCGCCGCTTTCAAAGCGGATGGTGGCGTCGCCGGGGCTGGTCGCGATATTGGTGTCGCTATTAAAACGGAGTTCATCCGTGTCGAGCTCGATTTTCTGGTCCGCGTTGCGTGCTTCCACCGTGCCGGTAAACACAATCAGCTTGCCATTTTGCTGCACGGCGCCACTCTCGCTGCGAATGGTCCAGGTGCCCTTGTCGTTGGCCATGGCCAGCTTCGGCTGGTTCATTTCAGTAAGCGGGTTGTGATCATACTGGATCAGATTGTCGGCGATCAGATGATATTGCAGCTCTCCGTCTTCCTCGCTGTAGGCTCGCGCGGTGATGTTTTTGGCCAGAATGGCCGGGGCTGTCAGTACCGCCTGATCCTCTCCGGGCAGGGTGCTGTCCCACTCGTGCAGCGTCATCAGGACCACCAGGCCCAATAGCAGGATGCCGGTGGCGCTTAGTAGCCCCTGGCGCCTCATGCCGCACCTCGCTGGGCGAGGATAGCGTCACAGATTTCCCTTACCGCGCCTTCGCCACCGCGACGCTGGGTATGGTGATCGGCGGCCTGCTTGGCGCACTCATGGGCGTTGGCCGGAGCAAAACTCAGGCGGGCCCATTCCAGGGCGCTTACGTCCGGCTCGTCATCCCCGGCATAGCCGGTCTCGCTGGCGGCAATACCCAGTTGATCGGCAAGATCAGCCAGCGCCACCCCCTTGTCTTCACGGCCCTGAATGACGTGCTGGATACCCAGATCGGCTGCCCGTTTGGCTACCATTGGGGTGTTGCGGCCAGTGATGATGGCCAGGGTGACGCCACTGGCAGCGAGCTTTTTCAAGCCGTGACCATCCAGGGTGTGGAACACCTTGATGGCCTCGCCTTCCTGGGTGAAATAGATGCGCCCATCGGTCATGACGCCGTCCACGTCGAAGGCCATCAGGCGCAGGTTCTGGGCATCAACAGCGGAAATCTGCATTACACCACTCCCGCCCGCAGCAGGTCCTGCATGTTAAAGGCTCCCAGCGGCTTGCGGTCTGCGTCCAGCACGACCAGACCGTTGATCTTGCGGCTTTCCATGACCTGCAAGGCCTCGGCGGCCAGATGACCGGTGGCAATGGTGATCGGGTCGGTGACCATCACTTCGGCGATGCTGGCCTTGCGGATATCCAGATCCCGGTCCAATAGCCGGCGCAGGTCACCGTCGGTAAAGATTCCGGCGAGGGTGCCGTCATCGGCGGTTACTGCGGTCATGCCCAGCCCCTTGGCGGTCATTTCCAGCAGGGCGTCACTGAAACTGGTGTCGGTGGATACCGCGGGCAGGGCTTCGCCCGCGTGCATGATGTCATCCACCTTGAGCAGCAAGCGTCGGCCCAGGCTGCCGCCGGGGTGGCTGAGGGCAAAGTCCTCGGCGGTAAAGCCGCGGGCTTCCAGCAGGGCGATCGCCAGTGCATCGCCCATGGCCAGGGCGGCTGTAGTGGAGGAAGTCGGAGCCAGGTTATGTGGGCAGGCTTCTTCGTCCACGGCCACGGTAAGGTGCACATCTGACAGCTGTGCCAGGGTCGATGAGGGCCGTCCGGTCATGCCGATCAGCACCGTCCCCTTGCGTTTGATCACCGGTAAAATGGCCAGCACCTCGGCGGTTTCACCGGAGTTGGAGAGTGCCAGTACCACGTCATCCGGGGTAATCATACCCAGGTCGCCGTGGGAGGCTTCGCCGGGATGCACAAAGAAAGAAGGGGTGCCGGTGCTGGCCAGGGTGGCGGCCAGCTTGTTGCCCACATGGCCGCTTTTGCCCATGCCGGTCACAATAATGCGACCTTTCGCCTTGAGCATCTGATCGCAGGCTGCAGAAAACTGTTCATCGAGGCTGTCTTTCAGCGCGTTGACGGCGCGAGCTTCGATATCCAGTACCCGCCGGCCGACGCTGATATGGTCGTGACTCATGCAATCTCCCTGTAATTGCGGCGATTATACACGCCAAATGTGCTCAAGGTTGACCCGAAATAACGCAATTCGTGGCGCTGTCTCACGGTCGGTCATCATACTTGCCTGCAATTCGGTGTTAGCGATTTTGGAACTGTTCTGCGTGGTTATGACTCCAATATGGCATACAGGTTCTGGACAGGGGCGGCGGAACCCCGTAAAACCGCCCGATGATGACAGGGAGACACCGGATGCAAAGACAACAATATTTTACCTGGGCGGCGGCTTTGATCGTGATGTTCATGGCTGCCTTTGCGCAGGCACAGACCGATCCGAGACAGGTGGTGATCGATGCGGTCGATCGCATGACCACCCGCATCGACGCGGACCGTGAGCAGCTGAAAGCAGATCCGGAGCTGGCCCGAGAGCTGGTTCGTGAGGAGCTGGTGGATCTGGTGGATTTCAAGCGGATTACCCGCATGGTCATGGGCGACTACTTTGGTCCGTCCAGTAAAGAACAGAAGTACCGTTTTCTGGATGTGTTCAAGAATAGTCTGATCAATACCTATGCTTCCGGCATTACGCTTTATGAAGGGCAGCAGATCACCACCTTGCCCATGCAGGAGGGGGATTTGCGCGGTGACTATGCACGGGTGCGCATGGAGATTCAGACCAACACCGGCAAAACGGTGCCAATCTTCTATACCCTGTTCTCCCGCGATGACCAGTGGAAGGTCATCAACGTCTACGTGAATGGCCTGGATCTGGCCGACACCTTCAAGAGCCAGTTTGCCCAGGGTATGGACCAGTACGGGGATATGGACAAGGTGATCGACAACTGGTCAGCAGACTCCAAAATCGATACTGGCCTGAAAGATGAGGCGGTCGCCGACGACGCCTGATGTTTTCTTGAGGAAGGCGCCGTGGCAAGGCTGCGGCAGCTCGCGTATTATTGCGCCCCTGAGATGGAGCGGGTCCAGCCCGCTCCTGTGCTGTTTGGGGCCGAATATCCCGTCAATGCCCCCCAAAAGGAGCCAACATGAATCCGGAAGAGGTAAAAGCGCTGGTGGAAGCCGGCTTTGAAGGCGCCGATGTGGCCGTGGAAGGTGGCGGTGACCGTTTCCAGATTCGCGTGGTGTCAGAGGCCTTTGCCGGCCTGATGCCGGTGAAAAAGCAGCAGCTGGTCTATGCCACCATCAACGAGCAGATCCAGAGCAATACCATCCACGCGGTACAGATCATTACCTTTACCCCCGCCGAGTGGGAAAAAGCCCAGAAGATGGGGCTGGCCTGAGCTACACGCCAGGCCTTACAAGACAAGCCTTAGAGACAGTTCATGGATAAATTGATCATCACCGGCGGCCGCCGTCTGGACGGCGAAATCCGGATTTCCGGCGCCAAGAATGCTGCCCTGCCGATTCTCGCTGCCACCTTGCTGGCGGATGAGCCGGTCACGGTGGGTAACCTGCCGCATCTTCAGGATGTGACCACCCTGATCGAACTGCTGGGCCGCATGGGCGTGGAAGTGGTGATTGATGACCGCATGCGGGTCGAAGTGAATGCCAGCACCATCAAGGAGCTGGTGGCGCCCTATGAACTGGTGAAAACCATGCGCGCCTCCATTCTGGTGCTCGGCCCCATGGTCGCTCATTTTGGCAAAGCTACAGTGTCACTGCCGGGCGGCTGTGCCATTGGTTCCCGTCCGGTGGATATCCACCTCAGCGGCCTGGAAGCCATGGGGGCCCAGATCGAGGTCGCCAATGGCTATGTGCACGCGTCCGTGGATGGTCGCCTGAAAGGGGCTCGCATTGTCATGGATACGGTCACCGTCACTGGTACCGAGAACCTGATGATGGCGGCGGCTCTGGCGGATGGTACGACTTACCTGGAAAACGCTGCCCGTGAACCGGAAGTGGTGGATCTGGCCAACTTCATCAATGCCATGGGAGGCAAGATCAGCGGCGCCGGAACCGATACCATCACCATTGAAGGGGTGGAGCGACTGGGCAGCTGTCACCACCAGGTGATTGCCGACCGGATTGAAACCGGAACCTATCTGATTGCCGCGGCTATCACTGGTGGCCGTATCAAGACCAAGGACACGGTGCCGGGCATCCTCGATGCGGTGCTGCAGAAGCTGCAGGAAGCAGGCGCTAAAATCACCACCGGCGAGGATTGGATTGAGCTGGATATGGAAGGGCGCCGCCCGAAGGCAGTGTCCCTGCGCACGGCGCCTTACCCGGCCATGCCCACCGACATGCAGGCCCAGTTCATGGCCCTGAACCTGATTGCCGAAGGCACCGGGACCATTGTCGAAACCGTATTTGAAAACCGTTTCATGCACGTGCAGGAAATGAATCGCATGGGCTCGGATATCGAAGTGCAGGGCAACACCGCCATTTGCCGCGGTGTCGAGCAGCTCACTGGCGCGCCGGTAATGGCCACCGACCTGCGTGCATCCGCTTCCCTGGTGATCGCGGCGTTGGCGGCAGAAGGGGAAACCATTGTAGATCGCATCTACCACATTGATCGCGGCTACGAATGTATTGAAGAAAAACTGCAATCGCTGGGCGCGGTCATTCGCCGTGTACCGCGTTAGGTCTGCCGAAGCTATGTCTCAGAAACCGTTGACCATTGCCCTGTCCAAGGGGCGCATCCTCAAGGAAACCCTGCCGTTGCTGAAAGCGGCCGGGATTGAGTTGCTGGAAGATCCGTCTGCCTCCCGGAAGCTGATCTTTGATACCACTCGTGATGATGTGAAGATCATCATCATTCGTGCCACTGATGTGCCGCCCTATGTGCAGCACGGGGCTGCGGATATTGGTGTGGCGGGCAAGGATGTGCTCATGGAGCATGGTGCGGACGGTGTGTTCGAGCCGCTGGATCTCAACATCGCTCGCTGCAAGCTCATGGTGGCAGCGGTAAATGATGCCCCGGATGTGGGTGGTCGCCTGCGCGTGGCGACCAAGTTCGTCAACGTGGCCAAGGCCTACTTTGCCGAGCAAGGTAAACAGGCGGAAGTGATCAAGCTGTACGGCGCCATGGAGCTGGCGCCCCTGGTGGGGCTGGCGGATCGCATCGTGGATATTGTTGATACCGGCAATACCCTGCGGGCCAATGGTCTGGAGCCCACCGAGCTGATTGCACATATTTCTACCCGCGTGATCGTCAATCGCGCCAGCATGAAGACCCGTCACAGCGATATCCAGGCGATTCTGGACAAGCTGGCGGAAGCGGTGGAATCACGCAAAGGGGAGTAAGTTTCCCTTGGGCACAAAGCCTCAGAGTGAGCGGGCCCTGTTCTCGGGCTGCTGCTGGCCAGAGGCTTTGCTGATCCCGGTGATAGAAAATCGCCTGCCTCATCCCCGGTGCATTCCTCGCCCTCTGTGGTAAAAATAGACTCTGACTTTTAAACGGTACCCAAGCATGGAAACCACCTGGCTCAATACTCAAGATGCTGACTTTGAAGCGCAGCTCGCCGCATTGACGGCCTGGTCTGAAGAGCGCGATGCAGAAGTCGCTGAGCTTGTGCATGGCATCCTGCGTGAGGTAGCCCGTCGTGGTGATGAGGCGCTGGTCGAATACACCGTCAAATTTGATCGCCGCGATATTGCCAGCGTGGCGGATCTGGTGGTGGGCCCGGAGCAACTGCAGGCCGCACTGGCGCGCATTCCCGTGGAGCAGAGAGAGGCGCTGGAAGCCGCTGCCCAGCGTGTGCGTAGCTACCACGAAAAGCAGAAGCAGGACTCCTGGAGTTATCGCGAAGCTGACGGCACTCTGCTTGGTCAGCAGGTGACGCCGCTGGATCGCGCTGGCATCTATGTTCCCGGTGGAAAGGCGGCCTACCCCAGCTCGGTACTTATGAATGCCCTGCCGGCGAAGGTGGCAGGCGTTGAAGAGATCATCATGGTGTCCCCGGCGCCGGGTGGCGAGTTGAATGACATGGTGCTGGCGGCAGCGGCCATTGCCGGAGTGGATCGTTTCATCTCTGTCGGCGGCGCCCAGGCTGTGGCGGCGCTGGCCTATGGCACAGATACCGTGCCTGCGGTGGACAAGATCGTGGGGCCCGGCAATATTTTTGTGGCGGAAGCCAAGCGTCAGGTATTCGGCAAGGTCGGTATCGACATGATTGCCGGTCCGTCGGAAATTCTGGTGATCTGTGATGGCAAGACCAATCCGGACTGGATTGCCATGGACCTGTTTTCCCAGGCGGAACACGATGAAGAGGCGCAGGCTATCCTGCTATGTCCGGATGCGGATTACCTCCAGCAGGTAGCCACTTCCATGGAACAACTGGCGGTGACCCTGGAACGGGAAACCATCATTCGTACCTCCATGAAAAATCGCGGCGCCCTGATTCAGGTGAAAGATCTTGATGAAGCCATCGCGATTGCCAACACCATTGCCTCCGAACATCTGGAGTTGTCCATCGACAATGCGGAAGAGTGGGCCAGGAAGATCCGTCATGCTGGCGCCATTTTCCTGGGGCGCCATACGCCTGAAGCGCTGGGCGACTATTGTGCCGGCCCCAACCACGTGTTGCCCACCAGTGCCACGGCGCGTTTTTCTTCACCACTGGGGGTCTATGATTTCCAGAAGCGCAGCTCCCTGATTGGCTGTTCACCGGACGGTGCCAGCACGCTGGCAGCGATCGCTTCCCCCCTGGCCCGTGGTGAAAGCCTCACAGCCCACGCGCGCAGTGCGGAATATCGAATTAAACGCTAGAGCCCGGATACCAAACGCCTGACGTGAGGGTGTTTGTCCGGCGTCAGGCGTCAGGCGGAGATGTTATGAGTAAATACTGGAGCGATTTTGTTCATCAGCTGGAGCCCTATGTGCCAGGTGAGCAGCCAAAGATGAACAAACTGGTGAAGCTGAATACCAATGAGCATCCGCTTGGTCCTTCGCCCAAGGTACTGGAGGTGATCCGCGCTGAAGCGGATGATCGTTTGCGTCTGTATCCCGATCCAGACAGTGCTCAGCTCAAGGAAGCAATTGCCGCCTATTATTCTGATAAAGGCTATGGCGTGGAGCGTGAGCAGGTGTTTGTCGGCAACGGCTCCGATGAGGTGCTCGCGCATCTGTTTCTGGGGTTTTTCAAGCAGGACAAGCCTCTGCTGTTCCCGGACATCACTTACAGTTTCTACAAGGTCTACTGCGGCCTTTACCAGATTGACTATGAATCGGTGCCGCTGGATGACGAGCTTGCTATCGCGGTGGATGATTACCTCAAGCCCAACGGCGGTATTATTTTTCCTAACCCCAATGCGCCTACCGGGCGCCTGCTGCCGTTAAGCGACATTGAGCGATTGCTACAGGCGAATACCGAATCGTTGGTGGTGGTGGACGAGGCCTACATTGATTTTGGTGGCGAAAGTGCCATCAGCCTGATCAATCAGTACCCGAATCTGCTGGTGACCCAGACGCTGTCCAAGTCCCGTTCTCTGGCGGGCCTGCGAATTGGCCTGGCCGTCGGGAATGCGGCCTTGATCGATGGTCTCAACCGTATCAAGGACAGCTTCAACTCCTATCCGCTGGATCGGCTGGCCATTGCGGCCGGCGCGGTAGCGTTCGATGACAGGGAGTGGTTTGATAAAGGCTGCGAGTTGGTGATCAGCCAGCGTGACTGGCTTGATGGCGAGCTGGCACAGCGTGGCTTCGAGAGCCTGCCGTCCGCGGCAAACTTTCTCTTTTCTCGCCATCCGCAACACAGTGGTGAGAGTCTGGCGAAGGGATTGAGAGAGCAGGGCGTCATTGTCCGCCACTTCGGCAAGCCCGAGCGTATAGCCGATTACCTGCGTATTACCGTTGGGAACCCTGAGCAGAATCAGGCGTTGATTGAGGCGCTGGATACGTTGCTGTAGCGAATGTTTTCTGCAGGAGAGCCAACAAGCTGGCTCTTCTGCTGCGTGAAATAGCGAGTCTTTGCTTCACTAACAAAAAAGGGCCGTCCGGTTTACCGGGCGGCCCTTTTTTGTCGGGCGTGCAGCATGAAGCGTGCTGCACGCCGCGTCTCTTACTCCGCCTCTGCCGGCGGCCGGGTGCCGATCACCACATCCACACTCATGGGTTGGCGGTTGCGGATAATGTCCAGAGTGACATCAGCGTCCGGTTTCATTCCGGCGATTCGGTTCATGGCTTCGTAGCCATCTTTCATCAGATCACCGTTGACGCCCACCAGCACATCGCCCGGCTGCAGACCGCCCTTATGAGCGGGGCTGTCCACGACCACGGCGGTGATCACGCCACCGCGCACTTCATCAATCCCAAAGGTGTCTGCCAGGGACGGCGTCATGTCCTGTACGGTCACACCCAGATAGCCGCGGATCACCCTCCCATACTCGATCAGGTCGGTCATCACTTCACTGGCGATGGACGCAGGGGTGGCAAAACCGATCCCTTGCCAGCTGCCGTCGGCGGAAAGAATGGCCGTGTTGATGCCGATCAGGTGGCCATTGGTGTCAATCAGGGCGCCGCCAGAGTTGCCGCGGTTGATAGCCGCATCGGTCTGGATGAAATTCTCGAAGGTGGCAATGCCCAGGTGGCTTCGGCCCGTTGCGCTGACAATGCCCATGGACACTGTCTGGCCCACGCCGAGGGGGTTGCCGATGGCCAGTACCACATCGCCAACCTGCACCGGGCCGTTGCCGTTCAGCTCCACTTCCGGCAGATCTTCCAGAGCGATATGCAGCAGTGCCAGGTCGGTCTCCGGGTCCGTGCCCACCACCCGGGCAGGGCTGTCACGGCCGTCGCGCAAGGCCACCAGAATCTCGTCCGCATCGCGAATTACATGGTAACTGGTGAGAATATAGCCAGCATCATCCACAATCACGCCGGACCCCAGGCTGCTCAGTGCGCGCTCGCGACGGGGTTGTTCCATGAAATTGTTGAACAGTGGCGCTTCGGCGTCATCGTTGCTGGTGACGATCTGGGTGGTGTAGATGTTCACCACCGCCGGGGCGGCATGGTTCACCGCACCGGCATAGCTGGCGACGCCGGTATCATTGCGGGCGGGTTGTGCGCTGGGGCCCCATTCGTACCACCACAGTACGGCCAGGCCCACCGCCAGACCGGCAAGGATCGGTCCGGCAAAAAAACGTATCACTCTGACCACCGAAAGTGCCCCCATAGGTATGCGGTAACCGGTTGTCCGGCCCGGGCTGAGTGGCATGGACAGCCGGTTGGCGAGACAAGTGCAGGCCCGGGTAGGTAAACTGCGCGCATAGTAGGGCCTGTGGCAGTGAAATTCTACCGCTCTGGCGGTGGCCCGGCCTCCACTTTTCAGGATATTGCCCGGTAGGTGTCATGCTCAAGCGCGATTACATGCTGTCTCTGCTCGATCAGGAACTGGTTGCAGATCGTTTTCAGGATTACTGCCCCAATGGACTCCAGGTCGAGGGGCGAGAGCAGATTCGTCGGGTGGTCACGGGGGTGACCGCCTGTCAGGCCTTGATTGATGCGGCCATTGTGGAAGAAGCGGATGCCATCCTGGTGCATCACGGTTATTTCTGGAAAGGCGAGGAAGCACGAATCCGCGGCATGAAGAAGCAGCGTCTGCAAACCCTGCTGCGACATGATATCAACTTGTTTGCCTATCACCTGCCGCTGGATGCGCACCCGGTGCTGGGAAACAATGCCCAGCTGGCGCGCCGCCTGGGGTTTCAGATCGAGGGTGGGTTGGATGATTCGGTCAACCCCATCGGCAATGTGGGGCGGCTGGACAGTCCCATGACGGCCGAAGAGTTCTGTTCGCAGGCGGAGGCCGTACTGGGGCGGACACCATTGCATGTGGGCGACCCTGGGGACGAGATTGAAACCATTGCCTGGTGTACCGGTGGCGCCCAGGGTTTTATTGACAAGGCTCAGCTCAAAGGGGTGGATGCCTATCTAAGTGGCGAGATTTCCGAGCCCACGACGCATTTTGCCCGGGAAACCGGCATTCATTACTTTGCCTGCGGTCATCATGCCACGGAGCGCTATGGGGTCATGGCCCTGGGGCAGTGGCTCAGCGACAATTACGGCATAGAACATACCTTTATCGACATCGATAATCCGGCCTAGACCCTGGCGCGCAAGCAACACCACGGGTGAAACCGGACGCAGTACGAGGATTTCCTTTCGGTCATGAATATCACTGTTATCTATAACCCGGCGGCAGGGGGCGGCCGGGAGGCGTTGCTTTGCCGTTTTGTGGCCGAGCTGGAACGTCTCGAGGCAAAGGTAAGGCTACATCACACCACTGGCCCCAGCGATGCCACCCGTTATTTGCAGTCCTTGCCAGACCAGGGGGACTGCGTGGTGGCGGTCGGCGGTGATGGGACCACCAATGAAGTGCTCAACGGCCTGGCGCCGGGCGTAGCCATGGGCGTGTTTGCTACCGGAACGGCCAATGTGCTGGCCAAGGAGCTTGGCCTGCCGAAGAAGCCGGAAGCAGCGGCGCGGGTAGTGGTGGAAGGCAAGAGTGTGTCGGTCACGCCGGCACGGCTGAATGGGCGCCGTTTCATCATGATGTGCGGTGTCGGCTACGATGCCTGGGTGGTGGACGGTGTGGACCTCTCCATCAAGGAAAAATTCGGCAAGCTGGCCTATGTCATGGCCATGTTGGGACAGATTCGTCGCTATGGTGAACGCCGCTATCGCGTGACGGTGGATGGCCGCCCGCTGGACAGCTTCTCGGCCATCATCACCAATGGCAAGCACTATGGCGGCAGTTTCGTGCTCAGCCGTGAAGCCAATATTCTGCGCCCGCAAGTGCAGGTGCTGTTGTTTCAAAAGCCCGGTGTGCGTTTTCTGTTGCGCTGCCTGACGGCCCTGTTATTTGGACGCATGGAGCAGGTGGATGGCGTGGCCAGCCTGCGCGCGCAGGCGGTGACGATCCAGTGTGAGGGGGCAGAGGAGCCGATTCAGGCGGACGGGGACCCCGCAGGGATGCTGCCTGCTGATATTCAGGTAGATGATTTGGCGGTGCCGGTGAGGGTACCCCAGATGTTCCTGCCATAAGGTCAGGGGCCAAGCTGTCGTTTCAGAACCGCGTTGTAAAGGCGACCGCAGTAACTGGCACATGAAAGCGCTGTCGGTGGACCCTTGAGGAGAGGAGCCGGTGGCGTCTCTCGCTGAACCCGCTGTTGCACGCACAAAAAACGGAGGCCCCTGAAAGGGCCTCCTTTTTCGTTTCATGGCCCGAGGCCGGAGCTACTTTTTTTCCTGCTCAGGCGGGCAGCCTTGCTCGTCGCAGCCGTCGGCATAATCCCGGGGCGGCTCGACGATGGTTTCCGGTACGGTGGTGGGCGTCACATCCACCGGTTCAAACGGACCTTCTACCTTGTTGCTACGCAGGCCGAAATCTTCGGCGAGGGTGCCGCCCTTGGCGCTGGGGGCATAATCCAGCGGCGGGGTGATCGGGTCAGAATTGTCGCGGTTTGATGCCGAGTCCAGTGATTTGGCCGCGGCACGCTTGCGGCCACCTTCTGAACACAGCGCCTGTGCGCCGCGGGAAAGGTGCTCATGAACCGTGCGGTATGCCTGGGTCATGTCGTTGACCAGCTCGGCGGTGTGCAGGAAGTGATCGTCCACCTGCTCGCGGTAATGATTCAGCGCCTGACGCGCTTCATCCCGATCCCTGATCAACTGGCCGGCCTGACGCCGTGCCGGTAACAGCCAGAACAGCAGGCCCGCTCCAACGATTACGCCGGCAGCAAAGCTCAGCACCCCGGTTGTCAGCATATCCATGGCATACTCCTGTACAATGTCACCATTGCTTGGCAACAAACTCCTGGCTATTGCAGCACAGAGCCGGGTGGTCGCCAAGGGGATAACTCGTAACAATTCTTCGATGGAGGTAACTGATGGCGGCACAACGTGAGCAGCTGGCAGGTCCTGCAGGGCGACTGGAAGCGGTTGTAGAGCAGGACAGAGAGACGCCGGACTTCATTGCCATCGTTTGCCATCCTCATCCTCTGTTTGGCGGCACCATGGACAACAAGGTGGTAACCACGCTCACCCGGATGGTTCGTGACAAGGGTGGTGTTGTGGTGCGCTTCAACTTTCGTGGCGTGGGTGAAAGTCAGGGGGCTTACAGTGATGGCATCGGTGAGACCGAAGACTTGCTGGCCGTGCATAGCTGGCTTCGACAGCAGTGGCCTTCGTTACCTTTGTGGCTGGCGGGCTTCTCCTTCGGCAGCTTTGTGGCAGCACGCGGTGCCGAAATTCTGAATGCCAATGGCGACCCGGTGAATAATCTGCTGCTGGTGGCTCCACCGGTGCATCACTATCCCTTTACGGACATCGAAAGCACCGGTTGTCCTGTCACCGTGGTGCAGGGTGAGGAGGATGAAGTGGTGCCGGCCGAGCAGGTGTTCCAGTGGGCTGCCTCGACGCCGTTGCAGCCGGATCTGATTCGCTTTCCGGAATGCGGGCACTTCTTTCATGGCCGCCTTGTGGAGCTGAAGGAGGCGGCGGCCAGTCATTTACCAGACTGATAGCCGATTGCCATCGATCAAGCCCGGCGCTACATTGGCGCGCTTATACCCGTTGTTTAGATGACTATGACCCCTCTTGAGCAATACAAGGTTGACCTCCAGCGTGAAGACTTCTTCCAGGATGCTGCCCAGCTGCAGGCCGTAGAAGCACTGGATGACCTCTATCACCGCCTGCTGGCCGGGCCGGGCAAGGGTAGGCTGTTCGGCCGTTTCCGCAGGCCTCAGCCGCAGATGGGCCTCTATATGTGGGGGGGCGTTGGACGCGGCAAGACCTACCTGATGGATGTATTTTTCGAGGCGCTGCCTTTTGAAGAAAAGCGTCGCATGCATTTCCACCGTTTCATGCAGAAAGTACACCGTGAAATGCGTGAGCGTCAGGGGGAGAAAAACCCGCTTATCAGCATCGCCCGCAAGTTTGCTTCCCAGGCTCGGGTGCTGTGCTTCGACGAATTCTTTGTTACTGATATCACCGATGCCATGATCCTCGCCGGTCTGATGCAGGAGCTGTTTGCCAACGGTGTCACCCTGGTGGCGACGTCAAACATTGTGCCGGATGGGTTGTACAAGGATGGCCTTCAGCGCGCCCGTTTCCTCCCCGCCATTGAGTTACTCAAGCAGCACACCCAGGTGCTCAACGTGGATGGTGGTACCGATTACCGACTGCGACTTCTGGAGCAGGCAGAACTCTATCACTGCCCTCTGGGTGAGGTGGCGGATGCCTTCATGCGCGAGCGTTTCCAGACACTGGAGCCGGATCATTCCCGTCATCGTGAATCTTGTAATGTGTTGATTGAAGGTCGCAAGATTCCGGCGGTGCAATGTGCCGATGATGTGGTCTGGTTCGACTTCAAGGCGCTCTGTGATGGCCCACGCAGCCAGACAGACTACATCGAGATCGCCCGGGAATTTCATACTGTTCTGGTGAGTAATGTGGAGCAGATGAGCGCCAGCAAGGATGATATGGCTCGTCGTTTCATCAACATGGTTGATGAATTTTATGATCGCGCCGTCAAACTGGTGGTAAGTGCCGAGGCGCCCATTGAAGATATCTATGCGGGGGGGCGACTGGACTTTGAGTTCGAGCGAACGCGATCCCGCCTTCAGGAGATGCAGTCCTCGGAGTATCTGGGCCGAGAGCATCGAGCTTGATTCCTCGTCCTCATGCATGACGACCGTTGTCTGCCTGCCCCCTGACGTATTGTTCACGACTATTGGCCGGATTTCTCAGGGTGGCTGGGCGGTGAACAATTCGGTCATTGCCTGATGGCAGGGTTAGTGAACATCATGGGGCATTCTGTGCCCCGGCCATTTCCGGTTTTGGGGCGGCTCCCACAAAACAAGACCGGAGAGATTCATGATCCCCCGTACGCTGTTTAGTTCTGACCACGAAACCTTCCGCGATACCGTTCGCAAGTTCCTCGAAGCCGAAGCCGTTCCCTGCCACGAAGAGTGGGAAAAAGAAGGGGTTGTGCCCCGTGAAGTGTGGCTGAAAGCGGGTGAGCAGGGTTTTCTGTGCCCTATGGTGAAAGAACAGTATGGCGGTATCGAGGCTGATTACCTTTACAGCGTTGTTATCGGGGAAGAAGTGTCCCGCTTGGGGCTGACCGGTATTGGTTGGGGTCTGCACACTGAAATTGTGGCTCCCTACATCCAGAACCACGGTAGTGAATTCCTGAAAGAAAAGTATCTTCCGAAGATGGTGACCGGTGAGTGCATTGGTGCCATCGCCATGACCGAGCCGGGCGCTGGCTCCGATCTGCAGGGTGTGAAGACCACTGCCGTCAAGAATGGTGATCACTACGTGCTGAATGGTTCCAAAACCTTCATCACCAATGGCCAGAATGCCGACATCGTGATTGTGGTGGCCAAGACCGATCCGACCAAAGGCGCCAAGGGTATTAGCCTGTTCGTGGTAGAAACAGCTTCCGAAGGTTTCGAGAAAGGCACCAACCTGAAGAAAGTGGGTATGAAGGCTCAGGATACCTCAGAGCTGTTCTTCCAGGATGTAAAAGTACCGGCCGAGAACCTGTTGGGTGAAGAAGGCATGGGCTTCATCTACCTGATGAAAGAATTGCCGCAGGAGCGTCTGGGTATCTCCATCGGTGGTCTGGCCATGGCCGAATCAGCGCTTGAGCTGACCGTCCAATACGTGAAAGAGCGCAAGGCGTTTGGCAAGTCCATCGCAGACTTCCAGAACACCCAATTCAAAATTGCCGAAATGCACACCAAGCTGGAAGTGGCTCGCGCCTATGTGGATCGATGCCTCGAGCTGCACCTGAAGCACGAGCTCGACATCCCGACTGCCGCAGCTGGCAAGTACTACATCACTGACCTGCAATGTGAAGTGATTGATGAGTGTTTGCAGCTGCACGGTGGCTACGGCTACATGTGGGAATACCCGATTGCGCGCATGTTCGCGGATGCCCGTGTGCAGCGTATTTACGGTGGTACCAACGAAATCATGAAGACCATTGTCGCCAAGGCGGTATTGGCTGACTGATCCGTGGGTCAACATGCATGGGAAAGGGCTGCTTCGGCAGCCCTTTTTCGTTTTACACCGCCTTCCTCGAAAATTTATTTCTGTTTTTTTCCTCTCACGCTTTCCTGACGACGCGTTCGCCGTTTTACAAAAAATTGCTTTTTTGTGCCTTTCTACAGGCATAGGCTGGGAGTCAATCGCTACTTGGCGATTTTTTGAACAGTATGGGCATTTGCCCAGCGTGTTTGAGCAGTTTCTTGAGATCAGGGAGAGTCACAATGAAAAGAGCTCATTGGTGTATGTTAGGCGCAGCGATTGGACTGGCCTCCGGTCAGGCTGTGGCGAGCGGTTTTTCTGTTTCATATCAATCAGTCTCTGCCATGGGAAGTGCCTACGCAGGTGCTGGTGTGTTGGCAGAAAATGCATCCAATCAATGGTTTAACCCTGCGACACTCGCAGCACTCGACTCGACAGAGTTTTCTGTTCCCCTTCATCAGGTATGGGTAGATACCCGCTTCAAGACGGATGATGATGGCCGCTTTTTGGGAGTGATTCCCCAGGCCGGCACCGGGCCTGGCGACTTTGACGATGTCGACCCGTTTGTCGGGAGTCTTTTTCTCGCGGTTCCAATCAATGACACGATGACATTCGGGTTGAGTGTTGTTTCTCCATTTGGCACCAAGATCGAGTATGAAGACGGCTGGGGAAATGCCTATGTGACCCCTCCGCCCCCCGGTGGTTTGGGCCCGGTGACCGCCGGTGATTTCTATGCTCTTGAATCGGACTTGCAAACCATCAACATCAACCCTTCCCTGGCGTTGCAGGTTACCGAACGCCTGAATCTTGGCGTGGGGCTAAACTATCAAAAACTGGATGCGGATATTCGTAATGCTGCTACCAGGCTGGAAGGCGATGATGAGGCTTTTGGCTGGAATCTTGGCCTGACCTTCCAGGCCGATGATAACAATCAGTTCGGGGTGGCCTACCGCTCCAATCTCGATTATGAAGTTGAAGGCGATATTACCTTCTCCCAGGCTGGAGCCGCGCTTTCCAGCCTTTCTGGTAACCCGGTTGCGCCAGGAAGTTATGCCGGTACGGCTGATATAGAGCTGCCGGCATCATTGCAGCTTTCCTATGCCGGCAATCTCTCAGACCGTACCCAGTTGTTGTTGGGCGTTGAGTGGACAGAGTGGAGCTCTCTGGATGCACTGGTTGTTGAAAGCCCTGCACTGGCATTCAACCCCACCGAAGAATTTGACTGGAATAATACGGTTCGTTATTCACTTGGCGCACGACATGACCTGAATGGTTCTACCGTTATCCGGTTTGGTGTCGCCAAGGAGGATTCAACTCAGGGCACGGATAATCGTTCCGCGATATCCCCTGATTCCGACCGTACCTGGGTAACGCTGGGAGCCGGTTTTCAGCCCGCAGACAATATGACCATCGATGTGGGATATGCTCATATCTTTGTTGATGATGCGGACATCAATCGCACTGATAAAGGCGCCCAGCTCAAAGGTACATATGAGCTTGATGCCGACGTAATCGGTGCCCAGATGAGTTATCGCTTCTGATTTTCTTCGGTTAGCGTGCTATAAAAAAGCGGGCCACATGGCTCGCTTTTTTTGATGAGGTTTCAAGTGAAACGAATCTGTTTGCCTATTCTATTGGTGTCGTTGCTGCCATTGTCTGCTCTGGCGGACATTCCGGGTAGTTATCGTGCTGAACGTTGGGAGGGCAGTGTCCGTGTTCTCGGGTTACAGGGCCAGACTGTCTCCGGCGAGCGTGGATCCAGCGTCGATATCACTGATGATGTGGGCTTCGGTTTTGATTTGGCCTACAACCGCGATGAGCATCTCGCGCTGGGTTTCGCCATGGAGTGGCTGGAAACGGATTTCCGCACAAACACCACGTCAGATTCCAGCGGAAGCTTTGATGGCCGTGGAGAACTAGAGCTGACCACCATGAACCTCAACGGCACTTACCACTTTTTCAAAAAGGCGCTGACGCCTTATGTGCACGGTGCCGTGGGGGCTACCTACCTGAATACCAATGTGGCTACAGGCCCCTCTGTGCCGGTGTGCTGGTATGACCCCTGGTGGGGTTATTACTGTAGTCTGGATACGCCGACGCTCTCCGATACGGTATTCAGCTATGAGGCGGGTGTCGGTGTGCGGCTGGATATGAATGATGGCGCTTTCCTGCGTGCAGGCTATAGCAGGGAATGGCTGGATGTAGGGCGCGGTGCAGGAACGGTGGATCAGGGGTTGTGGCGGCTTGGCATCGGTATGGTATTCAATTGAGATGTACACCGTTCATGCCTGCCGGCATGAACGGTGGTGAGTCGGACTATTTCTTTCGGAAAAGCATTTTCCCGAGTCCAAACAGGCCTGCCAGCGCCACGAACCAGAACTTTTTAAGAAACAGTAGCGCAATAGCGAAGAAGCCGGTTTTTGCCAGCACCTTGCCGGCAATCAGGCCGCCGATGCCATAAGCGGCCAGATGGTCGGTGTCCGGGTTGTAGTCTGCATAGCGGCTGCCCTCGGTAAAAGAGGGGATCGCCAGAACCTGATCCAGGCGTTGATTGATCTCTGGCAGCGACTCCATGCTGGCAATGAAGTTCAGCTGCAAAAAGCCTTCACGTCCGAGTTTGCGGATGTTGTAGTTCAGCGTATCACCCTCAGTGTCTTCGAAGCGTAACTGCTTGGCCCAGTATAACTGGTGTTGAGTTGCATCGTAGTGTGGCGTTTCAGCCCAGCCTACCAACTCGATGGTGGGATAGTCCTGTTCACGCCGCAGCGCGTTTTCGTCTTCCAGGGAGTCCTGCATGTCGCTCAGCAGATCGTCATAATCAATACTGTCCGCATCTTCATCGTTCACGTGGCCCTCTTCCACATAGGCAATGTCCACTCCCCAGGCATTGTCGTCATAGGGACGGTACTCCGACGGGAACAGCATACCGAGAGTGTCTTCCCCGGGGGGATTGCCCCACATGTCTTCCAGCACCGTGCGCGCGTCTGTGCTGTTCAGGTAATAGAAATTCTCCGGCACGTTCAGCACTGCGCCACTTTCGTCGAGAAATATCTGCCCCTGCTGTGGTGTCATGTTGTCCCACAGGTGCTCGACGTACAGCTGGTACTGCTGAATCATCTCCGCTTCGCTGAGAACAGGCTGCTCGTCGGTGTTGGCTATCGCCAGGGTGCTGGCAATGAGCAGGCCACAGCCTGCCAGATGGCTCCATGCTTTCATTGGCATTCCTTTGAATTGAGATTGTGTTGAAAAGGTGGGCTTTTCCCCCCAGTGCAAAGAATAAGAATTTTTTCGCATTTGCGGGAGGAAAAGTCTTTCTGCTGTGATCAATCTCACAGTTGACGTGCAATGGCCTCAGCCATGGCCAGGTAGCCGTTGGCACTGGGGTGGTAACCGTCCTCTGCCAGCAGCGCAGGGTCACTGAGTGGTGGATAGCCGAGGTAGAAGACATTGGCCGTGGTGGATGCCAGCTGCTGGTGTTGCCCATCAAGCAGCCGGGCTCGCCAGCCGAGTATCTGCCGCAGCGGTGAGGGCAGGGCTGTGAATTGATGCATGGGGGGAACCGACAGCAGGTAGATGGCGACATCAGGCTGCTGGTGTTGGATCAGCTGAATGAGCCGGGCAAGCTGCTGACGATAGCGCTTGCGAGGCGTCAGGCCTGTGGTGTCATTTACTCCCATGCTGACAAAAACCGCATCGTATTCTGGCAGGGTTGCGTTGTGGACCTGGTCCAGCAGCGCCGCCATGCGAATGCCGTTGGTGCCCATCGTCTGCCAGTCCACGCGGCGGCGGCTCTTATGGGCGAGCAGGCGGGCAATCTGGCTGGCCAGACCTTGCTGATGCTCGGGTACACCCACGCCTGCGGCGGTGGACTCTCCCAGCACTAGAAGGCGATAACCTGCTGACCCGCCACCATGATGCCCCGCGCGATGCCCTTCGGCTTCCGGCAGCCGAGGAGTGGTGTGGCGGGTATAAACTGCCAGCGGGGCAATGGCGGGGCTCAGGGCGGCCACGGTCAGCCAGAATGGTAAATGCATTAGCCGACAAACATTTTCTTGGCCAGAGGAAGGCTTTTGGCGCCGCCCACAGCAATGGTGGTGAGCAGGCCGCCGATCATGGCGCCGACCACGCCGCAGGTCATGATGTCCTGACCGGTGAGGTAGAGGCCTGGAATGCGGGTTTTCGGTTTCAGCCAGTCCTGCTCGAAACGCTCCGGGGTATGGTCAAGGCCGTAGATTTCGCCGGTGCTGTAGCGGCAAAAGTAATCCGTGGAGAGCGGCGTGGACAGCTCGTAGTAATCCACCTTGCCGCGCAGGTGCGGCATTTTCTCGTACAGTTTTTCCAGCAGTCGCTGTGAATAGGCTTCTTTTTTTGCCTCGTAGTCATCGCCGCGCTTACCCCAGGGCTTGTCGGCCCATTCCTGGTACCACTCGAATGGCCCCGGGGCGACTATTTCGATAGTGGCGCGACCGGGGTAACGCTCGGCAAAACTCGGGTCTTTGGCTGACGGGAAGGAGATGTAAGTGAGCGGAATCTCATGATTCTCCGGGTCTTCCAGGAAGGCATTGACCTGGCTGGCATGATCGCTGCCGGGATAGATCCAGAAATTGGTCTTTGGCAGCTGCAGGTTTTCGGCGCTGTCCTGAATGCCGATGTAGAGACAGACGCTGGCCATGGAGCGCTGCACCTGGCCCAGTTTCATCTGGTAGAAATCCTTGTGCGGCGCGTTGTCCGGCAGCAACGCGCCAAAGGTGTTAAACACGCCTGCGTTGCTGATGATGGCCGGGGCAAAAATATCCTGTCCGTCCGCCATGCGCACGCCAACCGCCTTGCCATGTTCAATCAGGATTTCTTTCACGTCGGCATAGGTGAAGACTTCGCCCCCGCTTTGCTGGATGACCGGGATGATGGTCTTGGCCATTTCCGAGGCGCCGCCAATGGGGTAATAGCCGCCATGGAGATAGTGTCGGGCAATCAGGGCGTGAATAATGAAGCTGGATTCGGTGGGTACCATGCCATTGTCACCCCACTGGCCGGTGAGGGCGGCTATCAGCTCCTGGTTGTCGGTGAGACTCTCCAGTACCTGCTGGGTGGTCTGGTTGAGAAAATCGGGTGCCTTGCGTCGTGCCAGGTGTCGGAACGGGGCGGCCATCACTTTTGGCAGTACCTTGGCCAGGGTGACCCCGGGCATGGCCTTGGCGACCTGGCCGAGATAGCTCATGTAGGTATCGATGGCCTGCTCCTCGTCGGGGAACTGTTTTTTCAGTTCATCGGCAAAGGCTTTGGGGCCAGCAACAAGATCAACCTGACGGTCGCCAATAAATAGCCGGTCATATACCGGGTCCATGGCCTCCCACTGCAGCTGGCTGTCCGTGACATAGTCGAACAGACGCCGCGCCATGGTGTGCTTCGCGCCCATGTCACCGATGTAATGCACACCCACATCCCACTCGTAGCCGTTGCGGTCGTAGCTGTGGGTAAAGCCTCCGGCAGTGTAATGCTGCTCCAGCACCAGCACTTTCTTGCCCAGCTTGCTGAGGCAGGCTGCGGCGGTGAGCCCACCGATACCGGAGCCGATGATGATGGCGTCGTAGTGGCCGTCAAGGCGATTGGCACGATAGCGGCGGCCAACGCTGATGGTGCTGGGTTTAGGGGTGCTCATGGGGAAACCTCGTTGTGCGATGAAATTGGGGGAGATGCAATGGCGCCATCCAGCAAAAGGCTGGTAACGCTTTCGGCGAGATGGGGCTCGGCATCCGCAGTGGGCAAGTGGCCGTCAATGGTCAGTAGCGACAGGCCGTGGACCAGAGACCAGGCTGTGGCCGTCATCAGGTTCAAAGGCTGGGGCTTCAGGTAGCCGCGCTCGCGGGCGCGGGCGACGGTGTCTTCCAGGACCTGAAAAGCTCCCTTGCCGGCGTTGTCCAGGCGTGGGTGCATGCCCATGGGAAGCACGCGCCCCCCAAACATCAGTCGATAAAGGTTGGGCTCATCCTGGGCAAAAGCAACATAGGTCAGGCCAATACCAATCAGGGCCTGTCGCGGATCCTGCTGGTCCACGCTCAGTAGACGCTCGCGCAACCAGTGAAAGCCGCTGATAGCCAGCTCGGCCAGCAGGCTTTCCCGGTCGGCAAAGTGGCGGTACAGCGCCGGGGCACTGACGCCCAGCTGTTTGGCCAGCGCCCGCAGACTGATGGCGCTGTCGCCATGCTCGCGAACAATGTCCAGTGCCTGCTGGTGAGCCTGCTGCTGCAGGTCGCCGTGATGATAAGCGGTGCGTGCCATGTTGATCCGTTGTGTAAGTTAACGGTGTTAACATTGGCATGGCAGAGGCCTTGTCGTCAAGCGTCTTGGGCAGAGCTGCTCCCGGAGGTGGGGCGGAGCCGCTGTAGGAGCGTAGCGCAGCGAAGTAACGCACGTAGTGCGGCCCTGAAGGGGGGAGCGCAGCGAATAACTTGCCTGCAAGCGATCCGAGCCCAGGCGGGGCAATCAGTTTCGAGAGACAAGTACCGAGTTACGAAGGGCAAAACCCCAACCCCCGAACTGGCTGCCGTTTTTTTGGTTTTCGAAACTCGTGACTCGAAACTCGTCTCTGGAATCCTTACCTCGCTTAGGCTCGGATCGCTTGCAGGCAAGCTCCTACAGCGGGGTGTAGCGAGTGTTTTATCGACGCAAAAAGGCCCGCCTTGGAAACCGGGTGGGCCCTTTTTGCGTCAGGCATGATGCGTGTTGCGTCTCTTTTAAGGTGCCGGATACGGGAAGCAGGTGTGAATGGCTTCCAGGGCTTTCTCCAGATCCTTGTCCCAGTGCAGGTCCACGCTCTTGAGGTTTTCTTCAAGTTGCTCAAGGTTGGTGGCACCAATGATGTTGCTCGTCACGAAGGGGCGGGTGGTGACGAACTGCAGGGCCATCTGGGTGACGCTGATCTCCCGTTCCTCGGCAAGCTGGCAGTAGGCTTCCGTGGCGGCAATGGCCTGTGGATTGGTGTAGCGGGCAAACTGCTTGAACAGGGTCAGGCGCCCTTTCTCCGGCCAGCTGTCATTGCGGTACTTGCCGGTGAGCATGCCGAAGGCCAGTGGGGAGTAGGCCAGCAAACCTACCTCTTCGCGGTGGCTGACTTCCGCCAGGCCCACTTCATAGCTGCGGTTGAGCAGGGAGTAGGGGTTCTGGATGCTGACCGGGCGGGGCAGGCCAATCTTTTCAGCCTCATGGATGAAGGTCATCACCCCCCACGGGGTTTCGTTGGAAAGACCCCAGTGGCGGATCTTGCCCGCGTCGACCAGTTTTTTCAGCCCTGCGACAGTGTCACTGATGGCGATGGCGTTTTCGTCATTCCTGTGCTTGTAGCCAAGACGACCAAAAAAGTTGGTGGTGCGTTCTGGCCAGTGCAGTTGATAGAGATCAATCACGTCTGTCTGCAGACGTTTGAGGCTGCCTTCAACGGCGTCCTGAAGGCTTTCTGTGTTGAAGCGCGGGCCGCCACGGATATGTTTAACGTATTCGCCGGGCCCGGCTGCCTTGGTGGCCAGCACGACCTTGTCGCGGTTACCGGTTTTGGCAAACCACTCGCCAATAATGGTTTCGGTTCGGAAGGAGGTTTCCGGGCTGGCTGGCACGGCATACATTTCGGCGGTATCGAAGAAATTAATGCCGAAATCCAGCGCCATATCCATTTGGGCATGGCCTTCTTCGCGAGAGTTCTGATTGCCCCAGGTCATGGTGCCCAGGCACAGGCTGCTGACATTGAGGTCGGTGCGACCCAGGCGGCGGTGTTCCATGTTTTCCTCCTGATTTTACTGCGGGGCCATAATGCGCGATGATTGGCGCCCAATCTGATCACGGTGCCCGCCTGCCCACAAGGGCGGATAAGGCCCTGACTATTGCGAAGCGCGTCAATTCAACAAATCCCTTCTTATCGCTTGTGTTATGTGGGGGGCTTGGGTAGAATTCGCGCTCTCTTGCCCGGCGGAACTGACGCCGGCGGGTGTTTACGACCCGTAACATATTGATTTTAGGGCAGAATTCCATGAAGACCTACAGCGCAAAACCGGAAAGCGTAAAGCGCGACTGGTATGTGGTAGACGCCTCCGGCAAAACGCTGGGTCGGTTGGCGACCGAAGTCGCAAGCCGTCTGCGCGGTAAGCACAAGCCGGAGTACACTCCACACGTCGACACCGGTGATTACATTGTCGTAATCAATGCCGAAAAAGTGGCCGTTACCGGTAACAAGGCAAACGACAAGATGTACTACCGTCACACCGGTTACCCGGGTGGCCTGAAAGAAGCCAACTTCGCGACTCTGCAGGCAGAAAAGCCTGAGATGATCATTGAGAAGGCTGTGAAGGGCATGTTGCCGCGTAACCCGCTGGGTCGCGACATGTACCGCAAACTGAAAGTCTATGCAGGCTCAGAGCATCCTCATACTGCTCAGCAGCCGCAGCAGCTGGAAATCTAAGGGGTTTTAGACGATGGCAACTGTAGAAACCAACTACGGCACCGGTCGCCGCAAGACCTCTTCCGCACGCGTATTTCTGCGTGCTGGCAGCGGCAAGATCACCGTTAATGGTCGTCCGCTGGATGTGTATTTCGGTCGCAAAACCAACCAGATGGTTGTTCGTCAGCCGCTGGAACTGGTAGAAGCCACTGACAAGTTTGATGTGCTGGTTACCGTTAGCGGTGGCGGCAACAATGGTCAGGCTGGCGCCATCCGTCACGGTATTACCCGTGCGCTGATGGAATACGATGGTGAGCTGCGTGGTCAGCTGCGTCGTGCCGGTTATGTGACTCGTGATGCTCGTGAAGTAGAACGTAAGAAGGTTGGTCTGCGTAAGGCGCGTCGTCGTCCGCAGTTCTCCAAGCGTTGATACTTCCGGTCAATCGGTTCACAAAAAAGCCCAGCAATGCTGGGCTTTTTTGTGTCTAAATCAGGCGTTTAGGGTGTGTCGTTACGGAATAACCGGTTGTCAGGTGTGGGCTTTTTCTTTACCATTTGCGCCGCCTTACTCCGCCCGTAGCACGAGGATGAGCCTCGTGTCCCGGACAAACCCCGAGCGTGGGATCTGAGGGGAGAATAACTCAATGAGCAACGACGGCGTAAATAGCAGCCGCCGCACGTTTTTGATCGGCCTGACCTCGGCAATTGGTGCTGCAGGTGCGGTCGGTGTGGCTGTTCCATTCGTAAAATCCTGGCAACCCAGCGCCAAGGCCAAGAATGCCGGAGCTCCGGTGAAGATCGACATTGGCAAGCTGGAATCCGGTCAGCGTGTGGTCGAGGAATGGCGAGGTCAGCCCATCTGGGTTGTGCGTCGTACCGAAGACATGCTTGGCACTCTTTCCAAGCTGGACGAGAATCTTCGTGACCCCGCGTCCGAAGCCGATCAACAGCCGGAGTATGCCAGGAACGAATGGCGTTCCATCAAGAAAGAATACCTGGTGCTGGTGGGCACCTGTACCCACCTGGGTTGTTCTCCCTTGTTTGAGCAGCAGCCTACCGTGGAACTGGAATTTGGCGGCTTCTTCTGCCCCTGTCACGGTTCCAAATTCGACCTGGCTGGCCGCGTTTACAAGAGCGTGCCGGCGCCGACCAACCTGGTGGTTCCGCCTCACTCTTACCTGAGCGAATCCGTCGTCATTGTTGGCTCTGAAGAAGGGGAGACCAAGGCATGATGGGAATGGTGAATCGCGTGATTGACTGGGTAGATGCGCGTCTACCCGTGGTTGACGCCTACAAGCGTCACATGTCCGAATACTACGCACCGAAGAACTTCAACTTCTGGTACTACTTTGGCGTGCTTTCCATCGTGGTACTGGTCAACCAGCTGCTCACCGGTATCTGGCTGACCATGTTCTTCTCTCCCAATGAAGGCTTTGCTTCCGTTGAATACATCATGCGTGATGTGGAGTGGGGCTGGCTGATCCGATACATGCACGCTGTGGGCGCTTCTGCGTTCTTCGCCGTAGTGTATCTGCACATGTTCCGTGGCCTCATGTACGGCTCCTACAAGCCGCCGCGCGAGCTGGTGTGGATCTTCGGTATGCTGATCTATCTGGCCCTGATGGCGGAAGGCTTCCTGGGTTACGTACTGCCATGGGGCAACATGTCCTACTGGGGTGCCCAGGTGATCATTTCCCTGGCAGGTGCGATTCCGTTCGAGCTGTTGCCTGGCATCAGCCCGGCAGATGCCAAGGAAATTGGTGAAGGCCTGACCACCTGGGTGCGTGGTGACTACCTGCTTTCCACCGCCACGGTGAACAAGTTCTTCGCGCTGCACGTTGTGGCCATTCCGATTGTGCTGCTGGCCCTGGTGGTTCTGCACATTCTGGCGCTGCATGAAGTGGGTTCCAACAACCCTGACGGCGTGGAAATCAAGAAGAACAAGGATGAAAACGGTATCCCGGTCGACGGCATTCCGTTCCACCCCTACTACACCGTGAAGGATCTGCCGGGCGTCATCGTCTTCCTGATGATTTTCGCTGTGGTGATTTTCTTCTTCCCGGATGGTGGTGGTTATCTGCTGGAAAAGCCGAACTTCGAACCGGCTAACCCGCTGAAGACTCCGGATCATATCGCGCCGGTATGGTACTACGGTCCGTACTACGCCATGCTACGTGCCACAACCATTGATTTCATCATGTCTTCCAAGGCCTGGGGTCTGGTTGCCATGGGTGGTGCCATCGTGATCCTGTTTGTGATTCCGTGGCTGGATCGTCACCCGGTGAAATCCATTCGTTATCGCGGTATCTGGAGCAAGGTGTTCATGGCGATCTTCGTTCTGGACTTCCTGATGCTGGGCTATTTCGGTACCCAGCCGGCGACTCCGGGCAAAACCATGATGGCGCAGTTCGGCACGATTTATTACTTCAGCTACTTCCTGCTGATCATGCCGTTCGTTCACAAGTTTGAAAAATCCAAGCCGGTTCCGGAACGGGTAACAGGGGGTCACTGATGAAGAAACTCGCAGTCATTCTTTTCAGCTGCCTGCCTCTGGTCGCCTTTGCGGCTGGCGGTGGTAACAATGAATACGTGGTAAAGGCCCCGGTCAATCTGCAAGACAAGGTGAGCCTGCAGAATGGTGCCAAGCTGTTCGTCAACTACTGCATGGGCTGTCATAGCCTGCAGTACATGCGCTACAGCCGCATGGCCGAAGATCTGGGCATTTCCGAAGAGCTGGTCATGGCTAACCTGAATTTCGCCACCGAGAAGTTTGGCGATCAGATGGAAAATGCCATGCCGGAAGCGGCAGCCAAGAAGTGGTTTGGAACGGCTCCGCCGGATCTGACCATGGTGACCCGCCTGCGTGACTCTGATTGGGTGTATTCTTACCTGATCAACTTCTATGAAGATGAGTCTCGTCCGTTCGGTTACAACAACCATGTGTTCCCGAATGTGGGCATGCCCCACGTGATGGCGGGTCTGGAAGCTGATCTGGGCGAAGATGAGTTCAAGGAAGCCATGGGTGATATCACCAACTTCCTGACTTATACCGCTGAGCCGGTACGTCTCGAGCGTGAGCGTCTGGGTGTCTATGTGCTGATATTCCTGGGCATCCTGCTGATCCCGGCCTACCTGCTCAAGAAAGAATACTGGAAAGACGTACACTGATCCGTCAGCAACGTCCTTTTCCAGAGATGAACAGGGTACCCGCGCAAGCGGTTACCCTGTTTCTGTTATAGATCACAAGTGGAGATGACTCGACAATGGGTGTGGTGACCAAGCGTTCCTCAATGACTTTTTTCTCTTCCCCGGAAGATCATTACAGCCACCGTGTCCGTATCGTGCTGGCTGAAAAAGGGGTCACGGTAGACATTGTTGATGTGGACAGCAGCAACAAGCCAGAAGACCTGGCCTCGCTGAACCCGTACAACGAAGTGCCCACTCTGGTTGATCGTGAGCTGACCCTGTATCAGTCCGCGGTGATCATGGAGTATCTGGATGAGCGTTTCCCGCATCCGCCGTTGCTGCCAGTATACCCGGTAGCCCGTGCCCAGAGCCGTCTGCTGATCCACCGTATCGAGCGTGACTGGTGTGGTCATGTGGATGCGATCCTGGCTGGCGAAGAGAAGGAAGCCAGCCTGACCAAGCGTCGTAAGGAGTTGCGTGAGGCAATCCTGGCCTGCGCGCCGATCTTCAGCGAGCTGCCATACTTCATGAGCGAAGAGTTCACCCTGGTGGATTGTGTAGTGGGTCCGATTCTTTGGCGGCTGCCTGCCATGGGTGTCGAGCTGCCGGCCAAGCAGGCCAAGCCGTTGCTGGATTACGCTGAGCGCTTGTTCGATCGCGACGCTTTCCAGGCAAGCCTGACAGACGCTGAACGCGAACTTCGTAATCCGCTCTGATGGCTGAAATGACCTCCAATCGCCCGTATCTGATACGGGCGATTCACGAGTGGATCTGCGATAACGGCCTGACCACGCATATGGCGGTCAATGCGGTGTATCCCGGCGTGGAAGTGCCGCAGGATTTTGTTCAGGATGGCCAGATCGTGCTGAATATTGCCCCCCGGGCGGTGACCAACTTTGTGGCGGGTAACGATGAAATCGCGTTTTCTGCCCGCTTCGGCGGTGTGCCCATGTCGATCCGGGTACCGGTGAATGCGGTGGTTGCCATTTTTGCACGTGAAAATGGTCAGGGGATGGCCTTTGATCCTGTGGATCCACCGGAGCCTCCCTCAACGCCGCCCGAGCCGGAAAAGAAAGAGGATGGCAAAGGCAAGGTCAGTCATTTGAAAGTCGTGAAATAGACGCAGCATGCTTCGCGTCGCACGTAACATGAAAAAGCCCGCTCATTGAGCGGGCTTTTTTTGTGAAGCGTGTTGATGGCACATGGCGCCTAGTCGATATACTCGATGATCTTGACGATTTTCTGTACTCCGTACACCCGCTGCGCCTGACTCACTGCGGCGTCGGCTTCCGCATGGGTAAGCAGTCCCATCAGATAGACCACGCCATTTTCGGTGACCACCTTGGTGCGCCAGCCGGGGGCTTCGCCATTCACGAACAAGCGGCTCTTGACCTTGCTGGTAAGCCAGCTGTCGTTGGTGCGGGCCAGGAAAGAGCTGCCGCCGGCCACTTCCAGTTCGTTGTGCACATGGCGAACGTGGCGTACCTGGGATGCAATGTTTCCTGCCTGGCTTTTCAGGTCTTCAGTGGGCACCTGGCCGGCGAGCAACACGTTGCCATTGAAGCTGACTACCACGATGCGAGACTGGTCAAGCTCATCGCTGGCGCGAGAAATATTGATGGCTACCTTGCGTTCAATGCTGCCATCTTCCCAGAAGGCGCCGAAGGTGCGGGAGCCATGATCCTGATCGGTGGGCTGGTCAGACATGCCCTTGGTCAGCGCCACACAGCCTGAGAGGCCCAGGCAGGCAGCCAACAGGGCGTACAGCAGGGAATCACGAATACGCATGCGGCTTACTGGCCTCCAAAGAGTTGCTGGTCGATGTGATCACAGAGGGCATGGATGACCAGCAGGTGAACTTCCTGAATTCGTGCGGTGGATGTGGCGGGTACCCGGATCTCGATATCGTCCGGGCCGTAAAGGTTCACCATCTCGCCGCCTTCCTTGCCGGTCATGGCGACCACGCGCATTTCCCGGTCGTGGGCGGCCTGAATGGCCTGGATCACATTGCCGGAGTTGCCGCTGGTGGAGATGGCGAGCAGGATGTCCCCGCTGGCGCCAAGCGCGCGCACCTGCTTGGAAAAGATTTCGTTGTAGCTGTAGTCGTTGGCGATGGACGTCAGCGTTGAGGAATCCGTGGTCAAGGCAATAGCCGGCAGGGCGGGGCGTTCCATTTCGAAGCGGTTAAGCAGCTCGGAGGAAAAGTGCTGGGCATCACCGGCGGAACCGCCGTTACCGCAAGTGAGGATCTTGCCACCATTGAGCAGGCACTCAACCATCGCCTGGCCTGCCGCCGCAATGACACTGGGCAGGACTTCGCCGGCCTTGGCCTTGGTTTCAATACTTTCGGCAAACAGTTGCCGGATTCGGTCCACGCTCATAAATACCTCAACTGGTCTTGTCTCTACGCAGGCTACAGCTTATTCGCTGTAGAACGCATTTTGTATCCATTGATAACTGACAGAACCGTTATTGTCCGGTTCCATGCCAATCACATCAAAGCGACAGGGGCGCTGTTGATGTGCGGGGTGTTTGGCCAGAAAGTGTCTGGCAGCCTGAATCAGGCGATGTTGCTTGTGATGATCCACCGAGGCGAGGGCGCCACCATGGCTCCGGTTCTGGCGCCAGCGCACTTCGACAAAGACCAGGGTGTCCTGGTCCTGCATGACCAGATCAATCTCTCCCTGACGACAGCGATAGTTGCGGGTGACCAGCGCAAGCCCCTTGCGTACGAGCCACTGCTCGGCAGCGGCTTCAGCCTGATCGCCCCGCGCCTTGCGGCGCGTCAGAAACGGCATTACTGGGCGGACAGACTGTTGGAAGGGTTGGCGACCTGCGGCATGGCCTTGGCCTCACCGCGCATGAATACCGCCCAGTCCAGCCGTCGAACCACCTGCTGGTTTCGCATCTGCAGGCGACCGGTGGCACCGGGCAGCTCGCTTGAAGGCAGAGTATTGAGCAGATACAGGCGACTCTGCAGGCGATAGGCATCGATGCCCATGGCGTACAGGCGCTCGTAGCGACCGTGGCCATCCGGCCATTGTTCTGCGGCAACCTTGTGCAGGTCGCTGCTCTGGTCACCGATAATCCAGGGCATATCCACAAAACGGATGCCATTGAGATCCTGATCGCGACGCGGATTGGATTCACCGCTATAGATCAGCGAAGTGGAATACACCGGCAGATCCTTGGCGAAATGGAAATTGAGAGCGGGTTTGACCTGGCGTCCCTGGTTGGGGTTGGCAATCAGGAACAGGAAATCCATGTCCTGACGACGTCGAGGTTCAATGTCCATGTCCAGGTTGGTGAAACGGCTCACTTCCTTGCCGCGTGCCTCGCTCTGGGCGACCAGCAACAGTTCTTCCACAGTTTCACCAATGTCGGGGCCTTCCTGGTAGGCGCGACTCACGGTGACGGTGCCGTGCAGGTTTTGCCATTCTTCGGCGAACGCCTGGGCGACACGTTCGCCCCAGTCGCCCTTGGGATAAAGGATGCCGGCCTGGTTGCTGCCTTCACGAACGCCCTGACGGGCAATCTGGCGGGCTTCATCCTCCGGGGCCAGACCAAACTGGAAAAAGTTTTCCGGTACCTGGTCAGTCTCGATGTAGTTCAACGCCAGGGTGGTGACGGGAAGGGTGCCCTGGGCAGCAATGGTGGCTGCTTTTTCCTTTGATAAAGGGCCCAGCACGAAATCTGCGCCATCATTAATGGCTTGCTGATACACCGCCAGAATATTATCCGGGCCGGAGTCGTAGAATCGCAGGGTCGGGCTCAGGCTGTTCTGCTTCTGCTGATAGTGGGCTGTCATGATGCCCTCCTGCAGCGTCTTGCCTACATTTTGCAGTGGGCCGCTGGTGGGCAGCAGGATAGCCACCTGACTGGGGCGATGGCTGGCGGCTTCCTTCAGGGCATCCAGCATGGCTGGCACATCAGAGATGGCCGGGTGGGTGCGCCATTGGGCGCTCCACTGGTCCAGCCGTGATACCTGGGCGTCAAGGTCGGCAATCGGGTCGCGGTAGAGTTGTGCCAGGGTGAGCCAGCCACGCAGGTCGCCGCTGCTGGATTGAATGGCGCTCGCCAGTTCCTGCGGTGACAACTGCATCAGCAGTTGCCAGATCATTTCGTGGTTGTAGTCCTGATCCTGATCGTTAAGCAGCGGGTGAGCGGCAACCCGTTGTTGCAGGCTGTCGATCAGTTGCCCTTCCATGGCCAGGGCATCGGCGCGTAACAGGTCCAGTTGCGCCTGTTGTTCCACAGGGTATTGCTGGATTTCTTCCTGGTAACGATTCAGCAGCTCTACTGCCGGTGCTGCATTTTGCTGGGCAAGGGCGGCACGGCCACTGAGCAGAATCCACTGAAAGCGCTTTTCGGTAGTCAGTGAAGCGGGACTCAGATCGGCCAGTAACTGTTCGGCATCCTCCGGACGCTGTTGCTGCAGATATTCAGCTGCCCATGCCAGGGTCAAGTTGATGCGAAACTCCGGCGTTGCCTGGGCGTTTATTTGGGCGCGCGCAACTGACAACGATTCCGGCGCCTTGTCCATACCGCGGGTTTGCTCCACGGGCAGGGTTGCGGGTTGGCCTGTGCCGGTTGGGGTGGTGCTACAGCTTGCGAGTGCAAAGGTGGCGACCAGTGCAATCCAGTATGCCTTCTTGAAATCCATGGCGAGAGTCGTATTACCAGAATGGAGCGGCTATTGTAGGCGCTTCGTAGTAGGGTCTCCAGCGGCCAGCCATAAGGAAGTTCGACAATTATGAACTCTGTCTTGTATGTAGTGAGTACACCCATCGGGAATCTGGACGATATTTCCCGTCGCGCCATTTCCGTGCTGGAAGAGGTGGACTGGGTGGCGGCAGAGGATACGCGGCATAGCCAGCGTTTGCTGGATCAGTTGGGTTTGCGCAAGCGCATGATTAGTTGTCACGATCACAATGAAAATCAACGCAGTGCAGAGCTGGTTGCGCGAATGCAAAATGGTGAAAAAGGTGCGTTGATCAGTGATGCCGGCACACCGTTGGTGAGTGATCCGGGCTATCGGTTGGTGCGAGCCTGTCAGGATGCGGGCGTTCAGGTGGTGCCGGTGCCGGGGGCCTCCGCTTTGCTGGCGGCATTGGCCGCAGCGGGCCAGCCTTCGGATCGATTTGTGTTTGAAGGTTTCATTCCTTCAAAAGGGGCGCCCCGTCAGCAAGTCATTGAGCGACTGGCTGCAGCGGATGTCACCAGCATTATTTACGAGGCACCACACCGTGTACTTTCCTTCCTGGAGGCGCTGCGAGAGGTGGTCTCGGCAGAGCGGGAAATCACCCTGTGCCGTGAGCTGACAAAACAGTTTGAAACCATCCGTCGTGGGCCGGTGGCTGAACTGTGCGACTGGGTGGCCGGCGACAGCAACCAGCAGCGTGGTGAACTGGTGCTGATCCTGTCTCCGTCTGAATTGGCAGCAGGCTGGAGCGACAAGGACCAGGCGTTGGCCAAGCTGCTGCTGGCCGAACTCCCTGCGTCCCGGGCCGCCAAGATTCTGGCAGCGCATACGGGGATGAAACGGCAGGAGGTTTATGCACTGTTAGAGGCAATGAATAATTAATAATGAATAGTGAATAGTTCGCGAACTGGCCTGTTTGGTCTTCAGGCGCATGAGGCCGCGTCCAGCGATTGGGTGCGGCCTCATGCGTTTCTGGCCCAGAAAAGCGTCGTCGTGCCGCTATTAACTGTTCACTGTTCACTGTTAACTGATTACACTCGCCCCCGGATCGGTCAGACAGTCGCTGGCAGCGCCCTTCTTTGAAGGGACTGCTGGAGGAAAGTCCGGGCTCCGCAGGGCAGGGTGCCAGGTAACGCCTGGGGGCCTCACTGGCGACGGTGAGGCTACGGCTAGTGCCACAGAGAAGATACCGCCCGTTCCTTCTTCGGAGGGTTCAGGTAAGGGTGAAAAGGTGCGGTAAGAGCGCACCGCGCCGCTGGTAACAGTGGTGGCAGGGTAAACCCCACCCGGAGCAAGACCAAATAGGGATCCAATGGCGTGGCCCGCGCTGGATCCGGGTAGGTTGCTAGAGGCTGATGGCGACGTCAGTCCCAGATGAATGACTGTCCACGACAGAACCCGGCTTATCGACCGGTCCACCTAATGCTCAGCCGCCTTGATGTGTATCAAGGTGTTATCAGTCTAAATGACTAGACTGCACTCCCCCGCTAACGGGATTCCCTGCCGGAGAGTGCGCGCATGTCCCAGATCGACACCCTTTATAGCCGTGATGATCATGAGGTGCTTCGCTTTGCCGATCTGGTGACGGGGGAAGGCGTGCAGGCTAACCAGTTCTGCATTCGCCATGGTCAGCGAGCCGCCTTGATTGATCCGGGTGGTGATCTGACCTTTACTCCGCTCAATATTGCCCTCAGTCGGCTGATCAAGCTGGAGAACCTTGAATACATCCTCGCATCCCACCAGGATCCGGACATTATTGCGTCCTTGCCGCGCTGGCTGATGCATACCCCTTGTCAGGTTGTGGTTAGTCGTCTCTGGTCACGATTTCTGCCGCATCTGGCTTCCAGTTACGAGATCAGCCGGATGGGGGATCAGTTGCAGGCGCGCATTCAGGGCGTGGGGGATCAGGGGGCGGTCTTGCCGTTTGGTAACGATAGCCTGTGGGTGTTGCCTGCCCACTTTCTGCATTCGGTGGGTAATTTCAGTTTCTACGATCCGGTCAGTCGCATCCTGTTTTCCGGGGATGTGGGCGCCTCTCTTGGTGGTGAGGAGGGCGAGGTGACGGATTTCAATGAGCATGTGCACAGCATGGCCGGTTTCCATCGCCGCTATATGGCCAGCAACCGGGCTTGCCGCCTGTGGGCGGGGATGGTGCGCAAGCTTAATCCTGCCATGATTGTGCCTCAGCATGGAGGGTATTTTGTCGGCGAGCAGGTGGGTCGCTTCCTGGACTGGTTTGCGGGTCTGGAGTGCGGTGTTGACCTGATGTCAGAGGCCGATTTCCGCATTCCGGCAGCTTGAAGTGATTTTTGAAATAAAAAGCGCGGTTAGTAATAACTAATTTGTCTAACACTTAAAGTGCTTTCTCATCAGCGTGCCCCAGCACTCTGATTCGTCTCGAAACTCCCTCCGTTGATCACCTCCCATTTTCATGAATGGGTGCCTTTGTGTGCCCTAACAGACTGATTTGTCTAGGAATTCTTTTACGTTTATGCAGCCGGGTTTGCTTGACTTGGGCTTCGCTGTGGCCCTAGAGTGTCTCATTGTGGTGAAAAGTGGGAAAAAGTGGGTTTTTGAGTGCGGCAAGTGTCGCCAAGTGGGTCAAGGCCCGCGGGCAGGAACCACCTAACCAAGAGACAGAGGACGGCCAGTGTTTACTGGGAGCACATCACTCAATCTGGATGCCAAGGGGCGGCTGACCATGCCGACCCGGTACCGCGCTTCGTTGATCGAAGCCTGCGGCGGCCAGCTTGTGCTTACCCGTCACCCCTTTGACGAATGTCTGGCGCTCTATCCGCGTCACGAGTTCACCGAAACCGCCAACAAGCTGTCTGCCCAGCGGGATTCCAACCCTCATGTGCGTCAGCTCAAGCGTCGTTTTCTTGGCCAGGCGGTAGAAATCGAAATGGACAGCAATGGCCGACTGCTGGTGCCGCCGGAATTGCGTGCGGCCATTGGTCTTGAAAAGCAGGCCATGCTGATCGGTCAGATGCACCGCTTTGAAATCTGGACAGCAGAAAGCTGGTCAGAAGAAGACAGCATCCTGGATCCGGAAGCCTTGCCGGACAGCGTGCAGGAGTTGTCTTTCTGATGACCGACACAGGGAAGCAGTACGAACACCTGCCAGTGTTGCTGGAGGAGGTACTGGAAATGTGGTTTAGCCGTAGTGACGGTTTTTACGTGGATGGCACCTTCGGGCGGGGTGGTCATAGCCGTGCGCTGCTGGCAAAGCTGGATGCAGAGGGTCGCCTGACCGGTATTGATCGTGACCCCCTGGCCATTGCCGAGGGTGAAAAGCTGGCAAGCGAAGATAGCCGTTTCCAGATCAAAGCCAGCCGCTTTGATTGCCTGCCTGAGGTGGTAGCGGAGCAGGGCCGGCCGATTGATGGTCTGCTGCTGGATCTGGGGGTGTCTTCCCCGCAGCTGGATGATGCCGGCCGCGGTTTCAGTTTCCTGCGTGACGGCCCGCTGGACATGCGCATGGATCCCACTTCGGGTGAAAGTGCTGCGGACTGGCTGGCGCGGGCAGAAGAGAAGGAGATTGCGGATGTGTTGTATCGCTATGGCGAGGAGCGCAAGTCGCGCTGGATTGCCAAGCGCATCTGCGAGACCCGGAAGGAACAACCGATCACCCGAACCTTGCAGCTGGCTGACCTGATCGAGTCGGTGCTGGGGCGGAGTGAGCCGGGCAAGCATCCGGCCACGCGCAGCTTTCAGGCGTTGAGAATACATATAAACGGGGAACTGGATGCGCTGACAGAAGTGCTGGAACAGTCCCTGGAGACGCTCGCCATCGGCGGGCGTCTCGCCATTATCAGCTTCCATTCTCTGGAAGACCGGATCGTGAAGCTGTTCATTCGCGATCATTCCGGCCGGGCTCCGAAAGGGCGCGGTGGCTTGCCGTTGGGTGATGAAATGCCGCAGCGGCTGGAGCCGATTGGCAAGGCAATCCGCGCCGGCAAGGCGGAGCTGAAAGTGAATGTCCGCTCGCGCAGTGCTGTATTGCGAGTGGCGGAGAAAGTGGCGTGACCGCGCCGTGGGCAATTCGCGGTCTGGTGGTGCTGATTGCGCTGTCCGCCCTGGCGGTCAGTTACAGCGTACATCAGGCTCGCCGCCTCACCGACGAGAGCCAGAAACTGCAGCAGCAACAGACCCGCCTGGAAAGTCAGTGGAGTCAATTGTTGCTGGAGCACAGCACCTGGGGCAGTTATGCCCGGGTGGAGCGCCTGGCACGTGAAAAGCTGGGCATGAAGTTACCGAAAACTGATGAGCGAGTGCTGATTCGACCATGAAGAACCGGGTCCGCAAGACACGGCAACCTAACCTCCGGACACGCTGGCGCTTTGTGCTGGGGTTCTGGGCGGTGTGTGCCTGTCTGTTGGTGGCCCGGGCTGTGGATCTGCAAGTGATTCAGCACGACTTCCTCGCGCATCAGGGCGATATTCGCAATCTGCGCGTGGAGCCGCTGGCCGCGCACCGCGGTGTGATCCGTGATCGGGCAGGGCGCCCGCTGGCTGTGAGCACCCCGGTGATTACGCTCTGGGCTAACCCCCGTGAAGCACTGGCCCATCAGGATGCCTGGACGCGCCTTGGCAACAATGGCGTGATCAGTCAGAAGGAGTTTGCCAAGAAAGTTCGTCGTCACGAGAACCGCGAATTCGTTTATCTGGAGCGGGGTCTGGCACCGGAAACGGCCAAAAAGGTGCTGGATCTGGATGTCCCCGGCATCCATTCGCTCACCGAGTACCGCCGCTACTATCCGGCCGGTGAAGTGTCCAGCCATGTGGTTGGCTTTACCAATATCGATGACGAGGGCCAGGAGGGCACCGAGCTGGCCATGGATGCCGCGCTCGAAGGTCACAGTGGTCGCAAGAAGGTGGTCCGTGATCTGCTGGGCCGTGTGATTCAGGATATTGAGGTTCTCAAACCTGCAGAGCCGGGCGAAGATGTCACCCTCAGCATCGATCTGCGCCTGCAGTATCTGGCCTATCGTGAGCTGCTGGCGGCAGTGCAGAAGCACAAGGCACGTGGTGGCAGTGCGGTGGTGGTTGATGCGCATACCGGTGAAGTGCTGGCTATGGTCAACCAGCCTGCCTACAACCCGAACAACCGCGGCAACATGGATGCTGCGGCACTACGTAATCGCGCGGTCACTGACTTGTTCGAGCCGGGCTCCACTATGAAGCCCTTTACGGTGGCGGCGGCACTGGAAATGGGGATGGTGACACCCTCCACCACCATCAATACCCATCCAGGCACTCTGCGAGTGGGTACCAAGACCATTCGCGATCACCGTGACTACGGCATCATCGACATTACCACCGTGCTGACCAAGAGCTCCAACGTGGGCACCAGCAAGCTTGCGCTGGCCATGGATCAGCAGGCGCTGCCAGATTATCTGGAGCGTTTCGGCTTTGGCCAGGCCACAGGTATTGCCTTCCCGGGTGAGAGCGACGGTCTGTTGCCGCTGCGCAGCAAGTGGCGCGATGTGGAGCGTGCGGCACTGTCTTACGGTTACGGTTTGAGTGTGTCTGCGGTCCAGTTGGCCCAGGCTTATGCGGTGATTGCCAACGATGGCAAGAAAGTGCCTCTGACTCTCAAGAAGGTCACGGGTGTGCCGCAGGGTGAGCAGGTTATCGGTGAGGAAACCGCGCGTCAGCTGGTGCAGATGCTGGAAACCGTGGTCAGCCGTGAAGGGACGGCCAGCCGGGCCCAGGTGCCGGGTTATCAGGTGGCCGGTAAGACCGGTACCGTACACAAGGTCGTCTCCGGTGGTTATGCCGATGACAACTACATTGGTCTGTTTGCTGGTCTGGCGCCGGCAACGGATCCGCGCATCGTTACTGTGGTGGTCATCGATGACCCTCGCGGCGATGCCTACTATGGTGGTCTGGTCGCCGCACCGGCATTTTCCAACATCATGAGCGGGGTGCTGCGAACCCTGCACGTGCCACCGGATCGGCCCGAGGGGCTGCTGGCGGGCGCGCCGGACACGGAGGATCGTTCATGATGAGCCTCCAGCAATTGCTGCCCAATCTGAACCTGCCTGCCAACGTGGCAGGTATCGTCGTTTCTGGCCTGCAGTTGGACAGTCGTCAGGTGCAGGCGGGTCAGGCCTTTGTCGCGGTGCCTGGTGTGGCCAGCGATGGCCGACATTATGTGGCGCAGGCGGTGGCGGCGGGTGCCGCTGCGGTGCTGGCCGATGCCGAGCAGGGGCCGTTCACTGTCAGCTACGAACAGCAGGTGCCCTGTGTGCATGTGCCGGAGTTGGCCGGGCAGGTTGGTGATGTGGCTGCGCGCTGGTTTAACGAGCCGGCGGCGCATATGGCGCTGACGGGAGTAACCGGCACCAATGGCAAGACCAGCATTACCTGGTTCCTGCGCGATGCGCTCAATGCACTGGGCAACCGTTGTGCCCTTGTCGGCACCCTCGGTGTCGGGCTCAAGGGTGAGGAGCAGCACACCGGTCATACCACCCCGGATCCGATTACCCTGCAGGCGGCCCTGGCCAGCGCCCGCGATGCCGGTGCGAATTGCGTGGCGATGGAAGTGTCCTCCCATGCGCTTGATCAGAAGCGGCTGGGCAACACTCCGGTGACGACGGCAGTATTCAGTAACCTGAGCCGTGATCATCTGGATTACCACGGTGACATGGAGTCCTATCTGGCGGCCAAGTCAGTGCTGTTTTCACGCCCGGGTGTGCGTCTGGCCGTGATCAACTGTGACGACCATGCCTCGAATTCCTTGCTGAGCTGTCTGGCAGATGGCGTTCGCTGTGTCACCTTTGGTGGCCAGCAAGGTGCCACCGTACGTTGTGAAAAGGTGGCATACGATACCCATGGCATGCACGCCACCCTGAATGTGGCCGGCGAAGCCGTCAATGTGGCTCTGCCGTTGTTTGGTCCGTTCAATCTCAGCAACCTGATGGCGGTGGCTGCCATCCTGCATGGTCAGGGTGTGGAGAACGCGATGCTTGGCAAGGCGTTGTCAGCAGTGACACCCGTGCCGGGACGGATGGAACCGGTGAGCGCCGCGCAGGGTCCCACCGTGATCGTGGATTATGCCCACACCCCGGATGGCCTTGAGAAAGCTCTGCAGGCCTGCCGTGCGCACTTCGACGGCAAGCTCTATTGCATTGTCGGTTGCGGCGGCGACCGGGATACCGGCAAGCGCCCATTGATGGCGAAAGCCGCTGAAGCGCTGGCGGATGTTGTGGTGTTGACCAGTGACAACCCGCGCAGTGAAAACCCGCAAACGATTATTGAACAGATGCAGGCCGGATTGACTCATCCCGAAAGTGCCATGGCCATCGTGGAACGTGCCGACGCGGTGGTCGATACCGTGCGTCGTGCCGCCGCCGGCGACGTGATTCTGCTGGCAGGTAAAGGTCACGAGGATTACCAGGAAATCAATGGCGTTCGTTACCCCAGTGATGATCGCGAGCTGGCGCGTAACGCCTTGGCCGCGCTGGGAGGTGACCAATGATGTGGTTGTCCCAGATCGTCCAGTGGACCGGCGGAGAGCTGGTGGGTGATGACGTGCAGATCAATGCCGTGGTGACGGATACCCGCGCCATGACGCCTGGCTGTCTGTTTGTGGCGCTCAAGGGCGAGCGTTTTGATGCTCATGATTTTCTCGCCCAGGCAGCAGCCGAGGGTGCAGTAGCGGCGCTGGTCGATCGCGATCAGTCGGCATTTGCCAATGCGGTGAAGGTCGACGATACCCGCCATGGCTTGGGCAAACTGGCCAGTGGCTATGCTGACCAGTTTACCGCGGATCGCATGGCGGTCACCGGCAATGCCGGCAAGACCACGGTAAAGGAAATGGCCGCAGCCATGCTGGGTGCCGATACCCTGGCCACCGCAGGCAACTTCAACAATGACATCGGTGTGCCGCTGACACTATTGCGGCTGCGTGCCGAGCACCGCTATGCGGTGATCGAACTGGGTGCCAATGCGCCCGGTGAAATTGCCTGGACCAGTGCGTTGGCCAAGCCCCGTGTGGTGCTGGTCACCAATGTGACCGGAGCGCATCTGGAAGGCTTTGGTTCCATGCAGGGCATTGCCAATGCCAAGGCGGAAATCTTTGGCGGCTGTCAGTCCGGAGGTCAGGCAATCATCAATGCGGATGACAGTTTTGCCGATTTCTTTGCCGGTGAAGCGGAAAAAGCCGGGCTTCAGGTGATGCGCATCAGCACTCGTGAAGCGGCAGACCTTTATGCCGAGCAGATTGTCCTGCAGCAGGACAAGGTGACCTTTGTTCTTCAGCCTTCCGGGCACACTGTCACCGTGCCACTGGCCGGTGCCCATCAGGTCAACAATGCGCTGATGGCGATTGCCGCTGTTCGTGCTCTGGGCGTGTCCCTGGATGACGCCTTGCCGAGGCTTGAGCACCTCAAGCCTGTACCAGGTCGTATGAACCTGCATTCGGTAGACAAGGGCTTGCTGGTGGACGACACCTACAACGCCAACCCCGGCTCCGTGCGCGCCGCCATTGATTGGCTGGCCGCTCAGCCGGCCCCGCGGATGCTGGTGCTGGGTGCCATGGGCGAACTGGGCCCACAGGCGGAAACACTGGTGGAAGAACTGGGCGGCTATGCCCGCGAAAAAGGTCTGGACCAGCTGGTGGTCATGCGCGGCGCGCAAACGGCGGCCACAGGCTTTGGTGATGGAGCGAACATCGCCGACGACCATCAACAGGCGGTGGATTGGAGTGCCCCGGTGCTGCAAGCAGGCGGCACCGTGTTGGTGAAAGGTTCGCGCACGGCCGGAATGGAAGTGGTAGTGAAGCGACTGACACAGGGTGAAAGCCCGAACACACAGAATGAGGGGGCTCACTGATGCTGCTCTGGCTGGCCGAATACCTGGCCCAATACTACAGCGGATTCCTGGTTTTCCAGTACATCACCCTGCGCGGCATTCTCAGTGTGCTGACAGCACTGTTCATCGCCTTCTGGGTGGGGCCGATCATGATTCGCCTGCTGCAGGAAAAGCAGGTGGGCCAGGCGATCCGGGATGATGGCCCGAAGAGTCATTTGAGCAAGGCCGGCACCCCGACCATGGGGGGCGCCTTGATCCTGGTTGCCATCGTGATTTCCACTCTGCTGTGGGCGGATCTGAGCAACCGTTTTGTATGGATCACCATGGGTGTGCTGTTCATCTTCGGTGCTGTGGGTTGGGTCGATGACTGGCGCAAGGTGGTGGAAAAGAACCCCCGTGGCCTGCCGGCACGCTGGAAGTACCTGTGGTTGTCCGTGGGCTCTTTTGGTGCTGCTTTCGCGTTGTATTTCACCGCGCAGAGCCCGGCAGAAACCCAGTTGATCGTCCCGTTCTTCAAGAGCGTGGCCATCAATATGGGCTGGTTCTACATCATCCTGACTTACTTCGTGATCAACGGTACCAGTAACGCGGTGAACCTCACCGATGGTCTGGACGGCCTCGCCATCATGCCTACCGTGCTGGTGGGCGGCGCGCTGGGCATCTTTGCCTATGCCGGCGGGCATACCGAGTTTGCCACCTATCTGCAGATCCCCTATGTGGCTGGCGCGGGTGAACTGGTGATTATTTCCGCTGCCCTGTGTGGTGCGGGTCTTGGTTTCCTGTGGTTCAACGCTTACCCCGCCCAGGTGTTCATGGGAGATGTGGGGGCGCTGGCGTTGGGTGCGGTGCTGGGTGTGATGGCGGTGATTGTCCGGCAGGAGATCGTGCTGTTCATCATGGGCGGTGTGTTCGTGATGGAAACCGTGTCAGTGATGCTGCAGGTGGGCTCGTTCAAGCTCACTGGCCGACGCATTTTTCGCATGGCGCCGATCCATCATCACTTCGAACTGAAAGGTTGGCCGGAACCGAAAATCATCGTTCGGTTCTGGATTATCACTGTAATTCTCGTACTGGTGGGTCTGGCGACCCTGAAGATTCGATAAGGAACTGACTCGAGCATGGCGAAAGACGGCTTTGATCTGGTTATTGGCCTGGGTGTCACCGGGCGTTCCGTGATCCGTTATCTGACGGATCAGGGGATGCCTGTGCGTGCGCTGGACACCCGCGCCGAGCCAGCCGGTCTTGCGGCCCTGCAGGCCGAGTTCCCTGGCGTGAAGATTCACACCGGTGGTTTCAAGTCTGGCTGGATGAAGAAAGCCAGCCGTCTGATCGTCAGCCCCGGGGTCGCCGTGGCTACTCCGGCCATTGCCGAGCAAGTGGTGGAGGGCAAGGAAGTCATTGGTGATGTGGAGTTGTTCGCCCGTGCGGCCAGTGAGCCGCTGGTCGGCATTACCGGTTCCAATGCCAAGAGCACGGTGACCACGTTGTTGGGTCAGGTGGCGGATGCCTGTGGCATGAACCCGGGGATCGGCGGAAACCTGGGTGTGCCGGCACTGGACCTGCTTAACGATGACGCGCGTCTGTACGTTCTTGAGTTGTCCAGTTTCCAGCTGGAAACCACCTACAGCCTGAGCGCAGATGTCGCCACCATCCTGAATGTGTCCCAGGACCACCTGGATCGCTACGCCAGTTTTGCGGATTACCTGGCAGCCAAGCAGCGCATTTACGACGGTTGCCAGGTGGCGGTGTGGAACCGCGATGATCTGGCCACTCGCCCCCCGGAGAGTGTGCCGCGGCAGATTACCTTTGGTGCACATCCTGAGGCGGATTACCGCCTGGATAGTGAAAAAGGGCAGCTGCTGTGCCGTGGGGAGCTTTTGTTGTCCCTGTCGGATCTGGCGCTGACCGGTCACCACAACGCCATGAATATTCTCGCCGTACTGGCGATCAGTGATGCGCTGGCGCTGAATCGCGACAAGGCGCTGGCCACAGTCAAAGCGTTCACCGGGCTTGAGCACCGCTGTCAGCTGGTGGCTGAAAAGGGCGGCGTACGCTGGTTCAACGACTCCAAGGCCACCAATGTGGGGGCCACCCTGGCAGCCTTGACCGGCATTGGTGAGTCCATTGAAGGCAAGGTGATTCTGGTGGCCGGTGGTCAGGGCAAGGGTCAGGATTTTTCACCGCTGGCAGAGCCTGCGCGTCAGTATCTGCGTGCCGGTTTGTTGATGGGCGAAGATCGTTCCCTGCTGGCGCAGGGCATGTCTGCCGCCCCCTGCGAGTTGGTGGCTGACATGCAGGCCGCGGTGGACCGTGCCTATGCGCTGGCGCAACCAGGCGATGCGGTGCTGCTGTCGCCGGCCTGTGCGTCTTTCGATATGTACAAGGGCTTTGCCGATCGCGGTAATGACTTTATCCGCCGGGTTCAGGAGGTGTGCGATGACTGAGCGCATGATCCTGAAGCTGGACAGCAGCGGGGTGGACAAGCCGCTGCTGTGGACAGCAATTTGCCTGGCGCTGGCCGGGCTGGTGATGGTGTCTTCGGCCAGTCTGCAGATCGCCGAAACCCGCCTTGGCGACCCGTTCTACTATGCACTGCGTCATGGCATCTATCTGGCGTTGGGGCTGGGTGTGGGGGCGTTTGTTTATTACGCGGTGCCGCTGGCACTGCTGGAGCGCCTGCGTTTCTTCATGTTGCCCGTCGCCGTGGTGGTGCTGGTGCTGGTGTTTGTGCCGGGGCTGGGGCGCAGTGTGAACGGTTCTACTCGCTGGATCGCTTTGCCTGGCCTGACCATTCAGGCCTCGGAAATCGTCAAGCTGTGCTTCGTGCTTTACCTGGCCGGTTACGTGGCAGAGCGCAAAGCGGCGCTGGAAAACGAATGGAAAGCCTTCCTGTTGCCGTTGGGGTTGCTGGCTGTGCTGATGCTGTTGCTGCTGCTGGAGCCGGACTTCGGTGCAGTGGTGGTGCTGGGAATTACCGCCATGGGCATGCTGTTCCTGTCCGGGGTGCCGACTCTGCGTTTCCTGCTGATTGGCCTGATTGCGGTGGCCCTCGGTGCAGTGATTGCGGTGGCCGAGCCCTATCGGGTGGCGCGCTTGATGACGTTTACAGACCCCTGGGCGGACCAGTTCGGATCCGGCTACCAGCTGACCCAGAGCCTGATTGCCTTTGGCCGTGGTCACCTCACCGGCGTGGGTCTGGGCAATAGTGTGCAGAAGCTCTTCTATCTGCCGGAAGCGCACACGGACTTTGTTTATGCAGTGATGGCGGAAGAGTTGGGCCTGCTGGGCAACATTGCCCTGATCAGCGGTTTCATCCTGTTGGGCTGGCGGGTATTTCGTCTCGGTCACTCGCTGGAGGAGCGTGGTTTCCTGTATCACGCTTATCTGGTGTATGGCTGTGCCTTTGTGTTCTGTTCCCAGGCGTTTATCAATCTGGGCGTCAACATGGGCATGTTGCCCACCAAAGGCCTGACCCTGCCGTTTATCAGCTACGGAGGTTCTTCACTGCTGATTTCAGCGGCGATGGTGGGCATGATCCTGCGCGCCGGAGCGGAAGCCGAGCAGCTCAAGGCCAGAGGGAGGGCGGCACGATGAGTACTGTCCTGATCATGGCCGGTGGCACTGGCGGCCACGTGTTCCCGGCGCTGGCTGTGGCGGATCAGCTGCGTGAGCGTGGCTTCGATATTCTCTGGCTGGGCGCTGAGAACGGCATGGAAGGCAAGCTGGTGCGCCGTCATGGATACAACATTGCCGAACTGTCTGTATCCCGCCTGCGCGGTGGTGGCCTTAAGCGCAAGCTGACGGCCCCCTTCAATCTGCTTCGTGCGGTACTGCAGGCGCGCCAGCTGATTCGTCAGCATCAGCCTGTGCTGGCGGTGGGTTTCGGCGGGTTTGCCAGTGGCCCAGGTGGTTTGGCCGCTCGCCTGTGCAAGGTGCCGGTGGTCGTGCATGAGCAGAATGCCGTACCGGGTCTGACCAATCGTTTGTTGTCGAAGATGGCCACAGTGACCCTGGAAGGGTTCGACGGTGCTTTCGGTCAGCGTGATGCCTGCTGGGTGGGTAACCCGGTTCGCGTCGAAATTGCCGCTATTGATGAGCCTGCAGGACGGTATGCCCGTCACCAGGGTGGCCTGCGGGTACTGGTAGTGGGTGGTAGCCAGGGGGCACTGGTACTGAACCAGGATCTGCCGGAATTGATGCTGGCCGTGCTGGGTCATGACATTCAGGTGCGCCACCAGTGTGGTGCCGGACGTACCGCTGAAGCGGCGCCGATCTACGATGCACTGGGTGTCAATGCCCAGGTGAGTGAGTTTATTGAAGACATGGCGGAAGCCTACAGCTGGGCAGATCTGGTGATTTGTCGGGCCGGGGCGCTGACCGTGGCTGAAGTGGCGGCAGCTGGCGTGGCGGCCCTGTTCATCCCGCTGCCCACTGCGGTGGATGATCACCAGACATTGAATGCCCGCTGGCTGTCAGACAAGGGCGCCGCCCTGTTGTTGCCCCAGCAGGAACTGAGTGCAGCCAGTCTGGCTGCCATTTTGAAACCGGTTGCAGAACGCGGTGCGCTGGCGCAGATGGCGCAGCGGGCCCGTGAACAGGCAGTGGCTGACAGTGCAGAACGCGCGGCCACCCTGTGTCAGGAGGTGGCCAATGGCCGATAACGATTACATCCATACGGTTCCGGAGATGCGTCGCATCCGCGGTATTCATTTTGTGGGTATCGGTGGTGTGGGCATGTGCGGTATTGCCGAGGTGCTGGCCAATCAGGGCTATGCCATCAGCGGCAGCGACATCAAGGAATCGGCCGTGGTGGCGCGTCTGCGCGGCCTGGGTGTTCGAGTGGAAATTGGCCATCGAGCCGAGAACATTGATGGTGCTGACGTGGTGGTGACTTCCACCGCGGTCAACACCGAAAACGTGGAAGTGGCAGAAGCTCACCAGCGCCGGATTCCGGTAGTGCCCCGTGCGCAGATGTTGGCGGAGCTGATGCGCTTCCGGCACGGCATTGCGGTGGCTGGCACCCACGGCAAGACCACGACTACCTCGATGACCGCCGCCATCATGGCAGAAGCGGGCATGGATCCGACCTTTGTGATCGGGGGTCGACTGAATAGCGCAGGTACCAATGCACGCCTGGGCCAGAGCCGCTATCTGGTAGCAGAAGCGGATGAGTCTGATGCCAGCTTCCTGCACCTGCAGCCGATGAGCGCCATCGTCACCAATATCGAAGCGGATCACATGCACACCTACGGTGGTGATTTTGCCCAGCTGGAAAATACCTTTATCGAATTCCTGCACAACCTGCCGTTCTACGGGGTGGCGGTGATGTGCGTGGATGACCCGGTGGTGCGCAAGTTGTTGCCACGGGTGAACCGCCAGGTGATTCGTTATGGTTTCAGCGAAGACGCAGACCTGCGTGCAGAAGAGGTCCAGCAGCAGGGCATGACCACGTACTTCCGGGTGATTCGCGAGGAAGGCGAGCCACTGGATATCAAGTTGAACATGCCTGGCAAACACAATGTGCTTAACGCGCTTGCCGCCATTGCCGTTGCTGCTGATGAAGGCGCGGATGATGACGCCATTGTCCGTGGCCTGAATAACTTCACCGGTGTGGGCCGTCGCTTTGACGTGCAGGGCGAATATCACTTCGAAGGCGGCAGCGCCACGCTGGTGGATGACTATGGTCATCACCCCAGCGAAGTGGGGGTGACCATCGACGCCATTCGTGCGGGTTGGCCTGGTCGTCGTCTGGCCATGTTGTTTCAGCCGCACCGTTACACCCGTACCCAGGATCTTTATGAGGACTTCGTGGAAGTGCTTTCCGGGGTCGATGTGTTGTTGATGCTGGAAGTCTATGCTGCCGGCGAAGAGCCCATCCCGGGCGCGGATGCCCGTGCCCTGTGCCGCAGCATTCGCAAGCGCGGTCGGGTGGAGCCCGTATTTGTGGATGACCCGGCCAAGCTTGCCGACATCCTCGCCACCCAGTTGCAGGACGGTGATCTGCTGGTGACCCAGGGGGCCGGCAACGTGGGGGCGATTGCTAAAGAACTGGCCGAACAGGGAGGCGCCAAGCGTGGATAAGGTGCTGCTGAAACAGAAGCTGGCCAATGTGGGCCGGGTAGCGGTACTGGCCGGCGGTAAATCTGCTGAGCGACCCGTATCCCTCAAGAGTGGCGCCGCAGTGCACCAGGCTCTGCGTAACCTGGGTGTGATTGCCGAGTTGGTGGACCCGACGGAAACCAGCGTGGATGCGCTGAAGGGGTTCGATGCGGCCTTTATTGCGCTACATGGTCGCGGTGGCGAAGACGGCGTGATCCAGGGAGTACTGGAGCATCTGGGCATTCCGTTTACCGGTTCGGCAGTGATGGCCTCAGCTATCGGTATGGACAAGGTACGCACCAAGCAGTTGTGGAAGGGCGCAGGTCTGCCGACTCCGGCGTTCTATGTGGCCGGTCGTAATGAAACAGACCTGGGTTTTCCACTGATGATCAAGCCTGCCCACGAAGGCTCTTCTATCGGTATGGCCAAGGCCGATAACGCCGAGCAGCTGGCCCAGGCATTGCAGGAAGCGGGCAAATTTGATTCTGACGTGCTGGTGGAAGCCTGGGTCAATGGGCCGGAGTACACCGTGGCGGTGCTGGGTGATGAAGCCCTGCCGGCGATTCGTTTGAAGACGCCCAATGCGTTTTATGACTTTGAGGCGAAGTACCAGTCCAACAGCACCGAGTATCTGTGTCCGGCCGGACTGAATGACGAGGATGAAGCAGCGATCCGTCAGTTGGCGCTGAGCGCATTTCGGGTGGCCGGTTGTCGAGGTTGGGGTCGCGTGGATGTGATGCGCGATGAACAGGGCAATTGGCAGCTGCTGGAAATCAATACCGTACCGGGGATGACCGATCACTCCCTGGTGCCCATGGCTGCCAAGGCGACTGGGCGTGACTTTGACACCTTGGTAGGAGAAATCCTGCTAATGGCGCTGAACACGGTGGAGAGCAACGGTGGCTAAACAGGCCGCCACGCCCCGGGGCGCGCGCCGCAAGCCGGTGAAGCAAGCGGGGATTCCTCTGCGCGAGCGCCTGTCTGCCGCCGTGCCGTGGATGCTGGTAGGCACGGTAGCCCTGGTGTTGTTGCTTGGGGTGATCTACCTGCCGGCACTGCTGGACGGGTATCCCATCCGCAAGGTGGGGGTTGATGGTGTGACTGATGTGCGCCGTCAGCAGCAGATCCAGACCGCGTTGGCGGCACTGGTTCGGGATGAAAATTATTTTTCCGTGCCGCTGGAGGACATTTACCAGCAGGCACAAGGGCTGAGCTGGGTGCAGGGCGTATCAGTGCGTCGCCAGTGGCCCGATACCGTGGTGTTGACCGTTAGTGAGCGGCGCCCGGTGGCGGTGTGGAATGAGACGGTGCTGATTTCCGACAGCGGCGAACCGTTCAAGGCACTGAAGCAATACGATCTGACGGGCCTGCCGCACCTGAATGGCCCGAAACAACGGCTGGAAGAAGTCATGGGCTTCTATCACAGCATGGGAAAGATGCTGGCTGATGTGAATCTGGGCATTCGCAGCATGGACGTCAACGCACGGCTAACCGCGCGTCTGACGCTGGATAACGATATGCAACTGGTGGTCGACCGTGAGCAATACACCACCAAACTTCGCCGCTTTGTGCGGTTGTATCGGGGTGTACTGAGCACGGACAGTCGCCAGGTGACTCGCGTCGATCTGCGTTACGCAGACGGCATGGCGGTGACCTGGGGCGAGCAACAGGAGAAAGGGTGACATGGCAACTGCAACTGAAAACATGATTGTCGGACTCGACATTGGCACCTCAAAGGTGGTGGCCATCGTCGGGCAGACAACTGCCGATGGCACCATGGAGATTGTGGGGATCGGTTCACAGCCCTCCCGGGGCATGAAGAAAGGCGTAGTGGTGGATATCGAAGCGACCGTACGTTCCATTCAACGTGCTGTGGAAGAAGCCGAGTTAATGGCGGGCTGCCATATTCATACCGTCTACGCCGGTATTGCGGGCTCCCACGTTCGCAGCCTGAACTCCCACGGCATCGTCGCCATTCGTGATCGAGAAGTGGCCCAGGCCGATATCGACCGGGTCATCGACGCAGCCCAGGCTGTGGCAATTCCGGCCGACCAGAAAACCCTGCATGTGCTGCCTCAGGAATACGTGGTGGACAACCAGGAAGGCGTGCGCGAGCCGATTGGCATGAGTGGCGTGCGTCTGGAAGCCAAGGTGCATCTGGTGACCTGTGCGGTCAACGCGGCCCAGAACATCGAGAAGTGCGTGCGCCGCTGCAATCTGGAAGTGGATGACATCATTCTCGAGCAGCTGGCCAGTGCCCATGCGGTATTGACCGAAGACGAGCGCGAGCTGGGCGTCTGCATTGTGGATATCGGCGGCGGTACCACGGACATTGCCATCTTCACCGAAGGGGCGATTCGTCATACCGCCAATATTCCGATTGCCGGTGACCAGGTGACTAACGACATCGCCATGGCGCTGCGGACCCCCAAGCAGCACGCCGACGAGATCAAGATCAAGTATGCCTGCGCCCTGACCCAGTTGGCGGGTGCGGATGAAACCATCAAGGTGCCCAGCGTGGGTGACCGTCCGCCGCGCACGCTCAGCCGCCAGAACCTGGCGGAAGTGGTGGAGCCGCGTTACGACGAACTGTTCACGCTGGTTCAGGCCGAGATTCGCCGTTCAGGTTACGAAGACCTGATTCCCGGAGGCATCGTGCTTACCGGGGGCTCCTCCAAGATCGAAGGTGCAGTGGACCTGGCGGAAGAAATTTTTCACATGCCGGTTCGACTGGGCAGCCCGCAAGGGATTTCGGGTCTGATTGATGTGGTCAAGAATCCTATCTACTCCACGGCTGTGGGCCTGCTGTTGTACGGCCAGCGCATGGAAAAGGAAGGTGGCAGCCCCCGGGCGCAATCCGGTGGCGGTCAGGTGGACTGGCTGGAGCGTTTCAAGAGCTGGTTCAAGGGTAATTTTTAAGGGGCGCCGGATGCCAGACGCCCGAAGCCGGACGCTAAAACCCGGCGGCAAAGCCGCCAAAGCGTCAGGCGTCGAGCATCAGGCATCCAGCGTTCAATAGGCGCAAGCGGCGGTTCCGGGCCGCGTAACACCACCGGGACATTCGACGTGAAACAAGTAGTAAACAGGGATGCAAAACGGGAGATCAACCATGCAATTCAAATTGGAAGACAGCGTGCCGCATGGCGCAGTAATCAAGGTAGTCGGTGTTGGTGGTGGTGGCGGTAATGCCGTCGATCACATGGTGCGTTCCGGTGTGGAAGGAGTGGATTTCATCTGCGCCAACACCGATGCCCAGGCCCTGCGCAACGCGCAGGCCAAAACCGTGATTCAGCTGGGTAGCCAGGTGACCAAGGGCCTGGGTGCCGGTGCTAACCCGGACATCGGTCGCCAGTCCGCTCTGGAAGATCGTGATCGCATTGCCGAGCTGCTCGACGGTGCTGACATGGTGTTCGTGACCGCAGGTATGGGCGGTGGTACGGGTACCGGGGCGGCCCCGGTAGTGGCTGAAATCGCCAAGGAGCTGGGAATCCTGACCGTGGCGGTGGTGACCAAGCCGTTCCCGTTCGAAGGCAAGAAGCGCATGCGCTCTGCCCAGGAAGGTATCGAGGAGCTGAAAGAGCACGTCCACTCCCTGATCACCATCCCCAACGAGAAGCTGCAGTCTGTACTGGGTGGTTCCACCAGCCTGCTGGACGCCTTCAAGGCCGCTAACGATGTACTGCAGGGCGCGGTGAAGGGGATTGCTGACCTGATCGTTCGTCCCGGCATGATCAACGTGGATTTCGCCGACGTACGCACCGTAATGAGCGAGCTGGGTACCGCCATGATGGGTTCTGGCACCGCCAGCGGTGAAGACCGTGCTGCTGAAGCGGCCCGTTCTGCTATTTCCAGCCCGCTGCTGGAGGATGTGGACCTGCGTGGCGCACGCGGTATTCTGGTGAACATCACCGCCAACGAGTCCATTGCTCTGGACGAGTTCTCCGAAGTGGGTGAGATCGTCAGTGAGCTGGCGGGAGACGATGCCAACGTGATTATTGGTACCGCCATCGACCCGGATATGGGCGAAAGCATCAGTGTGACAGTGGTTGCCACCGGTCTGGGTGCTGCTCATCAGGAACTAAAAGTGGTGCGCGGGCGTCAGACCCCTGTCGCTGCCGACGGTCGGGTGGATTACAGTGACCTGGATCGCCCTGCGGTAGAGCGCAAGCGCGCTGCCCAGCAGGCAGCCAGTGGCCGTGGTCAACAGGCGGTGAATACCGCGGAAGATCTGGATTTCATTGATATTCCGACCTTCCTGCGTCGCCAGGCCGACTAACGGTGGCTCCGCATTGGTGCAAAATCAGGGAGTTGGAGTATAATCGCGCCCTAATTTTGTGTTGAGGAAAGCGGTATCCTTCAGGATACCCGCAGCTGTGTGACAGACTGATGATCAGACAACGTACACTGAAAAATGTGATCCGCGCCACCGGCGTGGGCCTGCACACCGGCGAGAAGGTCTACATGACCGTTCGCCCGGCACCGGTGGATACCGGTATCGTGTTCCGGCGTGTGGACCTGGACCCGGTCGTTGAGATCAAGGCGGCGGCAGATGCCGTGGGTGAGACCACCCTGTCGTCGACACTGGTTCAGGATGGCGTCAAAGTCGGTACTGTGGAACATTTCCTGTCCGCCATGGCGGGCCTGGGCATTGATAATGCCTTTGTGGAACTGTCCGCACCGGAAATGCCGATCATGGATGGCAGTGCCGGTCCGTTCGTCTTCCTGTTGCAATCTGCCGGTATCAAGGAGCAGGAAGCGGCCAAGAAGTTCATTCGCATCAAGAAGGAAGTGACGGTGCGAGAGGGCGACAAAACGGCAACTTTCGTACCCTTCGATGGTTTCAAGGTGACGTTCTCCATCGAGTTCGATCACCCGGTGTTTGAAGACCGTAACCAGCTGTCCAGCATCGATTTCTCCACGACCTCGTTCGTGAAGGAAGTGGCGCGGGCACGGACCTTCGGCTTCATGCGCGACATCGAGTTTCTGCGCAGCCAGAACCTGGCACTGGGCGGCAGCGTGGATAACGCCATCGTGGTGGATGAATACCGTATCCTCAATGAAGACGGCTTGCGCTATGAGGATGAGTTCGTCAAACACAAGATGCTGGACGCCATTGGCGACCTGTATCTGCTCGGGCACAGCCTGATTGGCGAGTTCATTGGCCACAAGTCCGGCCATGCCCTCAATAATGCGTTGTTGCGGGAGATTCTCCGTCAGGAGGACTCCTACGAAGTGGTGACCTTTGAGGATGCCACTGACGCACCGGTGTCTTACATGCGCCCGGTGCTGGCTGCTGCCGAATAAGGCCAGCCACGTCGAAGCCCTTTTGCCGGCCGGCGGTTCTCCCACCGCCGGCTGGCACCCTTCGGGCCTGTCACGTTGTTAAGTTGATACCCTTCCTGGTATTAATCAGATTCCCAGCGGCTTGCCAGTCGCAGTAGCGATGCCTTGAGTGCATCGTCATCAATATCATCCGCCAGCGCTTTGATGTGTCCGGCGCTTTCACGACTCATTACGGGCCCTTTGGCCTGGTAATTGCTTTGGTTGTTTTGGGCTTGTCCTGCTGTCAGTGGCTGGCGCTTGCCGCCAACCACAATCTTGACCTGCTCACCAGGCAGTGCCTGTTGCAGGCGGGGCAGGTGGAAGCGCAATAGCTGTGCGGTGGCGCTGGTTTCCACCAGGGCCAGCCAGCGGTGCTGATCCCGCACCAGCGTGACCCGGTCACGCAGGGCTGGAGGCAGGCAGTTTCGAGGGTCCTGCTCCTCGGTAGCTGGCGCTTTCCGGGCCTGTTTGGCGAGCTCTGCAAGAATGCGATTACCACTTAGCAGGGCCTTAAACGCTTTGGGCGAAGTTGTCTTGCTCATGGGTTTTTCATAGACTAGCCTGCCAGCTATGAAAAACTATTTTAAGAAGCTGGCGTAAGTTATTGAAAAAATTGGCGTTAGCTTTAACTAACTTGTGCGTTACTCAACGATATGAACATCATAGTCATTAACAGCAAGCGCGGCCATTCCCGCACTCTACCGGTTCCAAGGCATTGGCCCTGGCTGCTGGCGGCGGTATTTGTGTTGTTGCCGGCGCTGATCGGAGTGGGCGCTTACCAACTGGTTTACCACGTTGGTGACCAGCCCGAATATACACCTTTAATGACCGCGCGTTTCGCTGATCAACTCAATGAGCAAGAAAAAGCTCTTTCTGAGCTGGATCAGTTGAGTCAGGAGCAGTTTCGTGCCCTGACCCTGAAACTGGCTCAGGCTCAGGCTCGTCTGGTGCGTCTGGATGCGCTGGGTGAGCGTCTGGTGGAAGTTGCCGACGTGGGCAGTGACGAATTTGATTTCAGCACGGTGCCGGGCCTGGGTGGTCCGGAATCGGCTGATGAAGGCACCAGCTATGAGTTGCCTTCCTTCATGGAAGCCGTTGACCAGATGGCGGAAACACTGGAGCGCCGTGAGCGTCAGCTGGATATTCTTGAAGACCTGTTAGCCGACAAGCAGATCGAGGACCAGACCTGGCTGTCTGGGCGTCCTCTGAGCAAGGGCTGGATGTCCAGTCGCTTCGGCCGTCGTTCTGATCCCTTCACGGGGCGTGTGGCCTGGCACAAGGGCGTCGACTTCGCCGGTAAGGAAGGCACTCCGATCGTGGCCACGGGTTCCGGGGTGGTCACCTTCTCCGGAGTGAAGTCTGGCTACGGCAAGATGGTTGAGGTGAACCACGGTAATGGCATCACTACCCGCTATGGTCATGCACTGGAGTTGCTGGTGGAGCCAGGTGAAATTGTTCGCACTGGTGATGTGATCGCCAAGGTGGGCAATTCCGGCCGTTCCACTGGACCCCATGTCCATTATGAGGTCCTCAAGAACGGGGCCCAGGTCAATCCACAGCCTTACATCTATCGCGCAAGACGCTGATAGTTATAAAAAACGGCCCCACCGGGGCCGTTTTTTGTGGTCTCCCCTTGATATCCGCGAATACCACCTTATCTCTCCAGACTATTGTGTTTAGAATGGCTCTCTTTTGGGGGATGCTCCACACGGACCCTGTCTGATAGCGGAGTCTTCCTGAGACCTTTGCCTGTGTCTTGCGTCTCAACCTTTCCTTGCTGCCACCGGTTGGCGAGGAGTATGGACGGGGCTTTCAGCCCTTTTGGCCTCTATGGCCGGCGCCTCGTCCTGATGCCTGACTGCGTTTGACGCAGCAGGTCTAACTCATACAGAAGCGGAAGTTTTATGCTCGGTACCATCGTAAAAAAAATTATCGGCACCAAGAATGATCGCGAGCTCAAGCGGATGGGCAAGCTGGTGGAAGCGATCAACAGCCACGGGGACGCGCTGGCACAACTGACCGATGCGGATCTGCAGTTCAAGACCCGGGAATTTCGGGAAGCCTATCAACAAGGCAAGTCACTGGACGAGCTGCTACCGGAAGCCTTTGCGGTCGTCCGCGAGGCCTCTACCCGGGTCATGGGGATGCGCCACTTTGACGTCCAGATGATGGGCGGTATTTCGCTCCATGAAGGCCGTATTTCCGAGATGCGTACCGGTGAGGGTAAAACCCTGACCGCCACCTTGCCTGTTTACCTCAATGCGCTGTCCGGTGAGGGGGTGCATGCGGTGACGGTGAACGACTATCTGGCTGAGCGTGATGCCAACTGGATGCGCCCCCTGTACGAATTCCTCGGCCTGAGCGTGGGCATCATCCTGTCCCAGCAGCCGTCAGAGCAGAAGCGTGCC
>NZ_WIRE01000005.1 GCF_009601165.1 Alcanivorax sediminis
TGAAGAGACTGTTTTGGGTTATATAGTCAAGTGAATAAGCGTACACGGTGGATGCCTTGGCAGCCAGAGGCGATGAAGGACGTTGTAGCCTGCGATAAGCTCCGGTTAGGTGGCAAACAACTGTTTGACCCGGAGATTTCCGAATGGGGAAACCCACCTGTCATAAGGCAGGTATCACATACTGAATCCATAGGTATGTGAAGCGAACGAGGGGAACTGAAACATCTAAGTACCCTTAGGAACAGAAATCAATTGAGATTCCGTCAGTAGCGGCGAGCGAACGCGGATTAGCCCTTAAGCTTGTGAATGATTAGGAGAACGGTCTGGGAAGGCCGGCCATAGTGGGTGATAGCCCCGTATCCGAAAATCTGATCAAGTGAAATCGAGTAGGTCGGAGCACGTGAAACTTTGACTGAATGTGGGGGGACCATCCTCCAAGGCTAAATACTCCTGGCTGACCGATAGTGAACCAGTACCGTGAGGGAAAGGCGAAAAGAACCCCGGAGAGGGGAGTGAAATAGAACCTGAAACCGTGTACGTACAAGCAGTCGGAGCCCTCATTGTGGGGTGACGGCGTACCTTTTGTATAATGGGTCAGCGACTTAATTTCAGTAGCGAGGTTAACCGTTTAGGGGAGCCGTAGGGAAACCGAGTCTTAATAGGGCGTTTAGTTGCTGGGATTAGACCCGAAACCGGGCGATCTATCCATGGGCAGGTTGAAGGTGCGGTAACACGCACTGGAGGACCGAACCGACTACCGTTGAAAAGTTAGCGGATGACCTGTGGATCGGAGTGAAAGGCTAATCAAGCTCGGAGATAGCTGGTTCTCCCCGAAAGCTATTTAGGTAGCGCCTCGGACGAATACCACTGGGGGTAGAGCACTGTTTCGGCTAGGGGGTCATCCCGACTTACCAACCCGATGCAAACTCCGAATACCAGTGAGTACTATCCGGGAGACACACGGCGGGTGCTAACGTCCGTCGTGAAGAGGGAAACAACCCAGACCGCCAGCTAAGGTCCCCAAATTCCAGTTAAGTGGGAAACGATGTGGGAAGGCTCAGACAGCTAGGAGGTTGGCTTAGAAGCAGCCACCCTTTAAAGAAAGCGTAATAGCTCACTAGTCGAGTCGGCCTGCGCGGAAGATGTAACGGGGCTAAAACTGGATACCGAAGCTGCGGCAGCAGACTTGTTCTGCTGGGTAGGGGAGCGTTGTGTAAGTCAGTGAAGGTGTGTTGAGAAGCATGCTGGAGATATCACAAGTGCGAATGCTGACGTGAGTAACGATAATGGGAGTGAAAAACTCCCACGCCGAAAGACCAAGGTTTCCTGCGCAACGCTAATCGGCGCAGGGTGAGTCGGCCCCTAAGGCGAGGCAGAAATGCGTAGCTGATGGGAAACAGGTTAATATTCCTGTACTTCTTATAACTGCGATGGAGAGACGGAGAAGGCTATGCCTACCGGGCGTTGGTTGTCCCGGGGAAAGGTTGTAGGCTGAGGTGTTAGGCAAATCCGGCACCTTAAGGCTGAGAACCGAGACCACTGGTCCTTTGTGACCGGGAAGTGGTTGATGCCATGCTTCCAGGAAAATCTTCTAAGCTTCAGGTTATAAGGAACCGTACCCCAAACCGACACAGGTGGTTGGGATGAGTATTCTAAGGCGCTTGAGAGAACTCGGGTGAAGGAACTAGGCAAAATTGTACCGTAACTTCGGGAGAAGGTACGCCGCTGACGGTGATGAGACTTGCTCTCTGAGCTATTGGCGGTCGCAGTGAAAAGGCCCCTGCAACTGTTTATTAAAAACACAGCACTCTGCAAACGCGTAAGCGGACGTATAGGGTGTGACGCCTGCCCGGTGCCGGAAGGTTAATTGATGGGGTTAGCTTCGGCGAAGCTCTTGATCGAAGCCCCGGTAAACGGCGGCCGTAACTATAACGGTCCTAAGGTAGCGAAATTCCTTGTCGGGTAAGTTCCGACCTGCACGAATGGCGTAATGATGGGGGCGCTGTCTCCACCCGAGACTCAGTGAAATCGAAATCGCAGTGAAGATGCTGTGTACCCGCGGCTAGACGGAAAGACCCCGTGAACCTTTACTACAGCTTCACAGTGGACTTTGAGCCTGCTTGTGTAGGATAGCTGGGAGACTTTGAAGCAGTGACGCCAGTCATTGTGGAGTCGACCTTGAAATACCAGCCTGGCATGTTTGAGGTTCTAACCCAGGTCCATTATCTGGATCGGGGACATTGTGTGGTGGGTAGTTTGACTGGGGCGGTCTCCTCCCAAAGAGTAACGGAGGAGCACAAAGGTACCCTCAGCACGGTCGGACATCGTGCAACGAGCGTAAAGGTAGAAGGGTGCTTGACTGCGAGACCTACAAGTCGAGCAGGTGCGAAAGCAGGTCTTAGTGATCCGGTGGTTCTGTATGGAAGGGCCATCGCTCAACGGATAAAAGGTACTCCGGGGATAACAGGCTGATACCGCCCAAGAGTTCATATCGACGGCGGTGTTTGGCACCTCGATGTCGGCTCATCTCATCCTGGGGCTGAAGCCGGTCCCAAGGGTATGGCTGTTCGCCATTTAAAGAGGTACGCGAGCTGGGTTTAGAACGTCGTGAGACAGTTCGGTCCCTATCTGCCGTGGGCGTTGGAGATTTGAGAGGAGCTGCTCCTAGTACGAGAGGACCGGAGTGGACGAACCTCTGGTGTTCCGGTTGTCACGCCAGTGGCATTGCCGGGTAGCTAAGTTCGGACGGGATAACCGCTGAAAGCATCTAAGCGGGAAGCCTCCCTCAAGATGAGATCTCCCTGGGAACTTGATTCCCCTGAAGGGCCGTTGAAGACCACAACGTTGATAGGCTGGGTGTGGAAGCGTTGTAAGGCGTGAAGCTAACCAGTACTAATTGCCCGTGAGGCTTGACTATATAACACCAAAGCAGTCCCAAGGCTCCAAGCCAGGACAGCGTAAAGACAGTGTGTCAGAAGTCAGCTTGCATATCATGAATAGCAAACTTCTCATTCCCAATTTGGCTTTGCCGGTGAGCTGTGATGTACACCGGT